>CADBOI010000086.1 GCA_902796335.1 uncultured Spirochaetales bacterium | reverse complement strand
TCGTAACCGATCTGGAACATGACCGGGTTCGGATGGTAGCGGTCGGCCCATTCGCCGAAGAAGCTCTTCATGCCCTCAAGGGACTTGAACTGCTGGCTGTCGTTGATGAACACGATGTCTGAGCGGTATGTCGGCGGCATCCACCTGTAGTCCCAGTGCTTGAGGAACAGCGTGAAGCGCGGATCGACTGCCTTGATGGTCTCATCCAGCTGCTGTGCCAGCTCATCTGTAATCTTCGACCCGTAGCCGTTGGTGTTGTTGGTCTTGTACCACTCGACGTCAACACCGAAACCCTTCACGCACTTGTGGTCCTTGTACAGTTCCATTGTGGCCTTTGCCAGTCCCACAAGGTCGCAGTCTCCGGGTTCAACCTGAAGCCAGACGGAGTAGCCCTTCTCGTCGCACAGATCAAGGAACGCCTTGTTCTCGTCCAGTGGGAAGTCGTCGACATTCTCGAGCTTCTGGCCCACAGGATAGTTGACTGCGCATCTCTGGACGGGGCCGTTGCCTGTGATTGTTCCGACAATCCAGACAAAGGTGGGTATGCTTCCTTCGTATTCAGATGCCATGCGGGTCAGGTATTTATCCCACTCCTCCAACGAAGGTTCCGGTTTGATACCGTAGATGGATCTTCTGAGTCCTGCCCATGTGACCGGTGCCGTCTTCTCCGCAGGAATCGACGGTCCGTAATCAACGGCCTTCTCCTCTGCCTTGCCGGCCTTGTTGCATGCAACTGCAAGAATGAGGAAAACCAGAACCAAAGCTACGACAAGTATTCTCTTTCGCATACTTCACCCCTTGAAACGGCTGCGGACAATCTCCATTCTCTCCGGATCGGCCACGAGGTCCTCCCACTTGTAGAGGACAGCACCTTCGGAAGGAGATTCAAGGGCAAGATCAAGAGCCTCTTCGAACTCCCTGATTCCCATTTTCTCCTCTCTGTAGGCCTGGATGACCTGGACAGACGGGACAATGTGTCTGCAGTCCTGTCTTGCCATATCCTGCATGAAGGACCTTACGTACGAAGGCTCCAGATGCATCATATGGTGATAAATCATCGGCGTAAGATAATCGCCTATTTTCGATAGTTCAGTGAAATTCTGACCTATTTTTGTTCTGATTGAGCCATCAAACATGTCCAGCTTCCAAGGAACACAATGTATTCCCACCTTGATGCCGGGCTTTCTGGCTCTGATGTCCGAGCTCAGGAATCTGGCGGTATCCGTGATTACGGACTGTCTCCAGTCGGCAACCGAAGCAAAGGCCGACATCTTCTCCCTGCATCTGTCGCAGAAACAGGATTCGGGAAGATCCTCAGACTTTGCGGAAGGATCCGTCATCTCCCAGAACTGGAAGAACCTCATGAAGTCCAACGAGACTCCATTGGGATCGAATGCGTCTATGTCGGCCAGGATCCTTTCACGGACCTGGTCCAGACGCTGTGAATCCGAGGGACAAGCAAAGCGCACCCAGTCGTCATGGGCCGGTTTTCCATCCTTGAGGACCGCCAGCTGATGCGGGTCGTTCTCATCAAGGAGAAAGACAGGCTCAACTATGTTGCAGAACATGCCCCTCTTTTTCAGGTTATCGACAAATGCCGGAACAAGCGCGTTGCGACCCAGGTAGACGGTGTTGACCCCGACCTCCTGAAGAAGGTCGAGGTTTTTCCCGTCACAGAAAAGAGGGTCATAGAGCTTGACTCCGAGCATCCGATTCATAATCACCCCTTCACTCCTGAAATGACGGTTCCCTGGATGAAGAACCTCTGGAAGAAGAAGAACAGTGCAATAGGCGGCACCAGCATCATGACCGTGGCGGCTGCCTTAAGCGAGCTGTTGTTGAAGTACTTCGCATCGAACGCTGTGAGACCGAGGGCAACAGGATAGAGCTTCTGGTCCTGCAGGTAGATGAGAGAGTAGAAATAGTCGTTCCACCAGAAAACTGCGGTTGACAGTGTGATTGTCAGCATGACGGCTGTTGACTGCGGGACAATGACCTTCATGAGGATTCCCATCGGTCCGCATCCGTCGATCTTGGCAGCCTCGTCAAGTTCAAGAGGAAGTCCCATGAAGAACTGCCTCATGAGGAACACGTTCCACGGGCTGGCTGCAAAGTATGCTGCAACTGTCAGCGGCAGGTATGTTCCGTACCATCCGAGCTTTGTATAGATGATGAAGCTCGGAATCAGCGAGACCTGTGCCGGAAGCATCATGGTTGAGAGAAGCACGATGAACATCCAGTTCCTGCCTTTGAACTTGAATCTGGAGAAACCGTAGGCTACCAGCGTGGAGGAGATCAATGCACCGATTGTGTTTATCACGACCAGTATGATCGAGTTGATGACGTATCGGCCGAAGTCTCCTTTGGAAAGGGCATCCGGGTAGTTTGTCCATGTGAACTTGACTGCCTTGACGCGCTGTTCCTCGGAAGCGGGAACGGCGAGATGAACCTCATCGAGGTCCCTTTCGTTCAGGTAAATCCACTGGCTGCCGGCCTTTCCGATCTTGGCCACATGCATCAGCTTTCCGTCGATCTCCATCTCGTAGACCGAGTACGGAGCCGTTTCCAGCCTTATGTTCTTCACATTCAACGTCGATACGGCGTCATCGATATGGTTCTGCTTGATGTTGATTCTCTTTCCCTCGATGGGAACCAGATTCCTTGCCATGACCTTGATGACGTTGAAGAAGTTTCCGGGTTTCACTTCGGGAACGGTTCTGCTGACCTGCTTTGAGGAAAGCGATCCTCCAACCATGGATGTAACAGGATAGAGGATGGACAGTGCGGCGACCACTGCGATGATGGTTGCCATTATCTTGCGTCTCCTGGACAGACGGCGCTTTGTCATGACACCGACCGAATCCGAAATTGCGAATGCCCAGAGGAAAAGATTGAGGATTACAAGGAAGAATACTACCAGAATCATTTCTTCACCTCCGATTCGTAGAATACCCAGAGGTCAGATGACTTGAATACAAGCAACGTCAGGATAAGGACGATGACGAACAGGAACCATGCCAACGCGGACGCGTATCCCATGTTTCGGAACTGGAACGCATGCCTGTACAGATACAGGTTGTAGAACATGGTCGAGTCCGCAGGTCCTCCTTTTGTAAGTACCATAGGTTCCGCGAAGTACTGGAACATTCCGATCAGACCCATGATCAGGTTGAAGAAGAAGATCGGGGTCATCTGCGGGATTGTGATGTAGATCAGCTGCTGGAACTTGCTGCATCCGTCGATCTCAGCCGCCTCGTAGAAGGCTGTCGGGATGCTCTGGAGTCCTGAAAGGTAGACAACCATGCCTCCTCCGGCTCCCCATACGGAGAGGAAGAGGAAACAGTACAGTGTGTACTTCGGATCGAGCAGCCACTGGGGTCCTCTCAGACCGGCAGTTCTCAGAACGAAGTTGATCATACCGTACTGGTCATCGAACAGGCCTCTCCACAGCATGGCAACTACAACACCGCTTATCATTGCCGGCAGATAGAAGATGGTTCTCCATGCCTTCATCAATGGAATCTTCATGTTCAGAAGGTAGGCAAGCATGAAGCCGGCCACCAGACCGAGGGGAAGACTCATGATACCGAACTTGACGGTGATCCAGAGGCTGTGCCACATCTCGGGCTTGGTGAACATCTTCACGAAGTTGGAGAAACCGATCCACTTCGGCGGATTGATGGTGTCATAGTCCGTGAACGCCAGATACATAGAGAACACCATCGGTATGAACGTGAATACCAGAAAACCTATGACCCATGGGACTATGAAAGCATAGCCCCATCTTGCATAGCGTTCAGACTGCGGTATCAACCGTTTATCTTTTGCCATAGAATCACCTTTTGTTACTTAGATGCCCAGTATTCGTCCAGAATGTCCTGAACTTCGCTGTTCAGATCGTCTGCGACCTGCTCCGGAGACTCGTAGAGACCGCTGATGATGCTGGCCATTGCGAACTCCATCTCGTTCCAGACCTCGCTGTAGCCCGGGACCCAGCTTTCGTTGTTCGGGTTGTCGGCATACTGGCCTGCGTCGAGGAGAACCTGCCAGTCGATGTTGGGTCTGACGGCCTTCTGCTCGTCAAGCCACTGTGCCTGAAGGTCTTTCTTTGCAGGGATTCCGCCGTAGTTGTGGTTCAGTCTTGAATAGATCTCGTCGCTGAACAGCCACTTGTAGACTTCCCATGCCTCGTCCGGATGCTTTCCGCTTCTGGTCATGACAAAGGTGTCGATGTTCGTTGCAGAGACAACGTGGCCGTCCATTGAAGGAATGGCACCGATGTTCCAGCTGAAGTTGGCATCCCAGCTTTCGAATGCATAGCTCATCCATGAGAATGTCTCCCAGACACCGAGTCTGTTGGATCCGAGCGGATCGGCATCACCGAACAGTGATGCACCGGCGGCTGCGTCTGATCTGGGTCTGACCTTCTCTACATAGATCATTCTCTCGAGCTCAGTGAAAGCACGGATCCACTCCGGCTGTTCATGGTGGCTGTCTTGTAGTCGTCAGTCATTCCAAGAGCGACACTCTTGCCGTTCTCGTCGAAGAACTTTCCGACCCATGCTCTCCACGGAGACCAGTCTGTTCCGTCATAACCGTACTGCACGACGTTGTCCATATCGAAGTCCTCGTCGTTCGGAGTGCTTCCCCACTGGTCGATTGTCATGATTCTGGCCTGCTCGTAGAGCTTGTCGTATGTCCAGTCCGGAGTTCCCCACTTTGCTGGTGGATACTCAAGTCCGGCTCTGTCATAGATATCCTCATTATAGAAGAGGGCTGAAGGATAATATCCGATCGGAAGTCCGACGAGCTTTGACTGTCCGTCAACGACATAGCGGTTGCTCTCGATCAGGTTGTCGTCATAGACGGAAAGGTCGATCTTGTCCTTCTGAAGATAGGGAGTGAGGTCAAGCCATTCGTCGATGAACTGTGCAACTCCCATTATTCCGACGGGTCCGCAGATGTCCGGAGACATTCCAGCTGCAACGAGGGTTGTGAACTTCGTAGCTGCATCTGCATAAGGAACTGTAAGGAACTCGACCTCGATTCCCTTCTCTTTTCCTATAGTATTGTTGAACTCGTTCTGGAGCTGCTCATGGACCGAGATCTGTGACGGGTCGGTACCTGTACCGAATCCGACCATGATCTGAATCTTGACTTTTTCCTTGGCTGCGGCCTTTGACGATGCTGCCGAGCCGGAGGATGATGAACTGCCCTTGTTGCAGGAAACAACCATTATCATGGCAAAGCAGAGCAGTAGTGACAGAACAACTGTTAATGTCCTTTTCATTTTCCTCTTCCCTCCTAGTGATGTGTGCAATGTTTGTGTCGTCATTACAAACAAAAAATTTGACAAGTACATTTTTATGGTGTATTCTCTTTCGTGAAAAGTCAAGAGAATTTTCACGTTAAAATCTGGCTGGTCCAAACGGCTGGAATTCGCTAATATCTTCTGAATAGGGCATTTATTTTAGAAAGAAAGAAATTAAAGTCCAAAAGATTTTTGAATTTTGTTTTAACGTGAAAGTTAAAAACAGGAGGCCAAAATGGGAATCAAGGGCAAATCCAGACCAAATGGGGATTTCAGCTTTCTCAGAAATGGAGATGTCTGCATCAAGGAAGAATGCGGAAACATGACCCGTGAGCCTTGGCTCATGCTGATGACCAGGAGGAACCAGGAACCGACAAAGACTCTCTGCTGGGGTGTCACTAACAACGGTTCTTCGTTCGCCAGAATCGGAACCCAGGAGGGAGACCTTGTCAACGGCTTCGTCCATGAGGATCCGTACAAGTGCAGACAGCTCGGTTCCTTTGTCTATATTAAGGAAAAGGACAAGTATTTCACCGACTGCTGGTACCCCGTCCTTCACAAGGACCAGAAACTCACAACCACCTTCTCTTTCGGAAGCGTCACTAGAGAGACCTCCTACATGGATCTTGATGTGAAGACCCGCTGCTTCATTCCCGATGAATTCGATGCGATGGTCCAGCTTGTCGAGATCGTCAACAACTCCGGCAAGGAAAGAAAGCTCCAGATATTCGGAGTCAATCCCATGAACGTCGGAGATGCCAGAGCCCTGCAGTTCTCGGGCTTCAACTCGATGATGATGGCCGGTGGCTTCCCCGACAAGAAACTCAACGGCCTTGTCTGGTACAACGGATACGGAATCCCCTGCGACGATGACGAGGATGAGATCAAGGGCCTGTTCGGAAAGGTGGTCCTGCACAGCTGCAGCGAGAAGATCTCACAGTTCAGCATGAGATACGAGGACTTTGTCGGACACTACTCAAGGACAATGGCAAACCCGCTCGCCCTCGAGACCGGAGTACTCCCCTGCATCCCGGCTCAGGAGTCCACAAGCTCGCTTTCAGTCGTCTGCTTCGACCTCACTCTGGCAGCCGGAGAGAAGAAGAGCTTCACAATCTTCAGCGCAGCCGGAAGCACTGACAACTACTACAACGGCAAGAAGGCCGAGCTCAAGAAGATCGTGGCCACCCTCTCCAACATCCACAAGGTCGAGAAGATGTTCGACCAGGTCGGAAAGGAATGGGCCGCGGATTTCGACAGAGTGCAGTTCAAGGTTCCCAAGAACAGACTGTTCGAGCATTCGTTCAAATGGATCCAGTACCAGTGCGCAATGGTTCTCAACCTCAACAGAATGAAGAGCCGCTACCACTCCGGATTCGAGTATGGATTCGGCTTCAGAGACATCCTTCAGGACATCCTTGCAGGTCTTGCAACAGACGGACCCAAGACAAGGGCCTTCCTCAAGTACATCGGAGAGCAGATGTTCTCGGACGGCTCCACATACCACAACTTCTACGTCTCGGCACCCGGAACCCTTGATTTCCACGCATGCGATGACCCGATCTGGTTCATCTATGCGGTCTGTGAATATGTTAAGGAAACCGGCGACACCACTCTTCTTGCCGAAGTCATTCCCTATGCCGACGAGAAGGAGAACCGCCCTGCCAAGAGCGGTACAGTGTTCGACCACTGCATCATGGCTCTGGACCAGGTCTGGAAGAACAGCAAGGACGGAATCCCGACAATGTTCGATGCCGACTGGAACGACGACCTCTCCGGCTTCGAGGAGCACGGCTCCGTAATGGCTGCCATGATGCTGTACAAGGCATTCATGGATTTTGCCGACCTCTGCACATTCATCGGCAAGCCGGAACTGGCAAAGGATGCCGAAACAAAGGCCTCAATTACAAAGAATACTCTCAAAAACAGATGTATTGACTCAACTGGAGCATTCATCAGACTCATCAGTCCCGATGGAGACAGATCACAGGACGTAGGTTCCGCCGACAGCGACGGACGGCTTTTCCTTGAACCGACAGCCTGGGCTCTGTTCAGTGATTCCGTCAGTGTGGATGCCTTCAAGGCAAGCCAGGCAAGAGTCGAGAAAGAACTTGCCGCCAAGGGCGGAATCGGCCTCTGCACGGCAGACTACACCCTGTCCAAGGGCAAGCCGCCTGTAGACTACACAGCCTTCAAGCGCAACGCCCCAGGAAAGAAGGAGAACGGAAGTTTCTTCCGCCATGCCGAATCATGGTTCATCGCATCGCTTTGCTTTGCCGGTGAAGGAGACAAGGCCTGGAGCTATTTCTACAACACCCTCCCAGCAGTCTGCGCAAAGGACAATCCGTTCCGCTATTCAGCCGAGCCGTTCGTCTATCCCGAATATGTCTGCAGCCCTGCCAGCAACGATTACGGCAAGGCAGGACACACCTGGCTCACAGGTTCCGCTCCTACAAGAGAGCGCGTCCTCAGCGAGAACATCTTCGGTCTCAGACCCGACTATGACGGTCTTATCATCGATCCGTGCGTTCCTTCCACATGGAAGACCTTCTCAGCTTTCAGAAGCTTCAGAGGCACGGAGTTCCGCATCAGATACAGCAACCCGTCCATGGTCCAGAGGGGCGTGGCTTCCGTGACAGTTGACGGAGAGAAGATCGATGGTAACAAGATTCCGCTCTCGCTGTGCGACGGTGGAAGACATTTCGTAGAAGTCAGGATGGGCTGATGACATGGAAGACAATCTGATTGGAGTAAATTTCTTCGGTACCGATGGAATCAGAGGCAAGACGGATGCCAAGCTGGTATCCCCTCTTGATGCTCTGAAAATCTTCAGAAAGAGTGCGGTGATAACACCTGCTCTCATCGAGCTTGCCGTCTGCTGCTTCACCAGATTGGTCGGCGGTTCATCCGCCAGTGTATATGTCACAGGTTCCGACGGAAGGGATTCCGTCACAGACAATGCCTTTGTGAATGCAATGAACAGAGGCTTTGCCAGAGGCGGATCCCGGGTCATCTACCTTGGTGTGGTCCCTACCCCAACCGTTCCCCAGTACCAGCTTGAGAACGGATGTCTTGGAGGGGCCATGCTGACGGCAAGTCACAACCCATCAAACCAGAACGGAATCAAGTTCTTCTACAATGGAAAGAAGCTGCTTCCCGAAGGAGAGATCGGAGACAAGGCCCTCTCAGCCCTGATGTACAAGACAGCCCTGAAGGGTCTCCCCGCTGCGGAGAACCTCGGTCCTGTGGAATCCGTGGATGCGAAAGACCTTGTTTTCAGGACACTTGAGAAAAATATTCCTGTCAACTGCATAAGAAACGCCCGTTTCATCCTGGATACAGCGGCCGGAGCATGGACGAAATACGCAGACTACTACTTCAAGAAAGCAGGTCTGAACTTCACCAGGATCTCCGCCGACGAGAAAGGCTACAATATCAACCACAACTGCGGCGTCGCCGAAATCGAAGGCCATGACTTCTACAGCAGGGCCGACATCCCTTACTCCCCGATGATTGTCAAAACCTTGTTTGACAACCCGGATGCCTACGGTATTGTTACCGATGGCGACGGCGACAGAGGCATGCTTCTCAGATACGAGAAAGCCACTGATTCCGTCCATGTCTATGACGGAGACCTCGAGGCATTCCTGATTCTCGGACTCATGGAGAAGACCGGCCAAAACGTCCAGGGTTCAACCATCATCTGCACTCTCGAGTCAGACATAATGGCATCTGTGTCCTTTGCCGAAAGGTTCGGATGCAAGGCAGTCATCACCGATGTGGGTGATAAATGGATCTGTAACAGCGGCAACGATGACTTCTCCGTAGGTTTCGAGTCTTCCGGACATGTGATAATCCCGCTCAGACTGGACTCCGGCAAAATGCTTCTTTCAGGCAACGGACTTCTGACGGCTGTTCTTTCCGCCGCTGCAATCGAGCAGGGAAGCAAAATATTCGAAAGAGGCTTTGCAAAGACCTTCTACACCTATTTCGTCGACAAGAGCCTCTTTGCAAGGGGAACAGCCCTTTTCAACGAGGATTCGGTCATGCTAAGGAATGCTCTGGCTGACGCCGGTGCAGGAGAATTCCATGAGCGCAGATTCAAGGATGAAAACGTCCTCGCCTACGAGGTCGTGAAGGACGGCCTGACGGTTGCCCTGATTGTCTCCAGAAATTCCGGCACCGAGGACAAGAATGCGGTCTATCTCAAATGCATCCCGTCTCTTGTAAACACACTCAGACCTATCGCAGCATCCCTCGCATCCCGTCACAAGGAAAAGATGCGCAACCGGAATCTGCCGGAGTTCGCCATGTCTCAGGAAATACTTGATGAAATCGGACGCAAGGGAGAATTCACCATCTCAGAGGATAAGAAAAGCGACACAAGGCTGATTGCTGTTCTTCACGCACTTGAAAGAGAAGGTCTGATAAGGGGCGACGGCTCCAGATTCACTTCTGCCGAGTAGCTTCCGGGTACTCTCCAACTGAAACAATACAAACCAGGAAACCTGAACGATTGTTCATCGGCTGTGTGCTGCCTGTGCAGCGCTTTGCACATGCCAGGCGGGGCGCGGCCTTAAGCTTTGGCGCCCGACGCCTGAGGCTTGTGCGAAAATTGCCGATGCATCAGGCCACACACCGGCC
>CADBOI010000085.1 GCA_902796335.1 uncultured Spirochaetales bacterium | reverse complement strand
CTAGATGCGGATACCTGCGACAAGGAATCCGGAGAGGCTTTGCTGTCCGCCATGATGGATCTCTGGGACGCCGGATTCAGAAAGCCGGAATACCTGAAGGCCGCAAGACGGGCCGCCCTGTTTGTATCCACCTGGGTTTTCCAGGACACCCTTCAATTCAGCAAGGATACACCTATGGGAGCCCGTGGCTTCGACAGCCTGGGAATGACCAGCGCCTCCGTAGCCAACGAACATCTGGACTTCTACGGTTTCCTCATCTCCTACGATTTCATGAGACTGTACCGTGCAAGCGGTGACGGCCTTTTCAAAACACAGGCACTGAGCATGCTCAATGCATGCAGACAGTTCATCTGTTCGCCGATGGAGGACCTGGGAAGCAAGCGCTACGGCTGGCAGCCCGAACAGTTCAATCAGACCGATTGGGATTACTTTGATATTCCCGGAAGAACCGGTTTCTTCTCGATTGACATCGCGTGGGTCACGGTCCTTTCCCTCGGCGCTTTCTACAAATTGAAAAAGGAGTTTCCCGAATGCGTTTCACAGTAATGACTCAGAACCTTTGGAACACCATAAGGTGGGATGAGCGAAAAGAATGCGTAAGATCGTTTTTCAGACTTTATTCCCCGGACATCATCTGTCTGCAGGAAGTCAGACCCGAGCTCTTGTTGTGGATAGATGAGAGTCTTCCCGAATATACCCGAATCCGTGATCCATTCATCGGATGGACGAACGAGGGAAGCATCTATTACAGAAAGGACCTTTTCACGGAAGTCTGTCACGGAGAGGTCTTCCTGGACATGCCGGAGCCGGACAGAAGGCTCTTCTGGACAAGGCTCAAGATTGCGGACGGAAGGACATTGTTTGTCTCGACCGTGCATCTGACATGGCAGGGCAATGCCGATGAGGTTGCCACAGGAACCACATACAGGCACAGGGAAGCCATCACCATAGGCGAGTCCCTTAAGGACCTTGTTCTGGAAAACGAAGGTGCCATAGTCTGCGGAGACTTCAACGATCCGCTTCATCCTGTGGAGACAATCAAGAGAATCACAGGAATGCAGGAAGTATTCTGGATTCTCGGACAGATAGCTCCGGTCACATTCCCCTGCTCACCTCCCAGCGATGAGATCAACCTCGTGGAGTCGATCGACAAGATGATGATAAACGACAGACTGAGGGTCCTGATGGCGGACAGCCCCCACTACAGACTTGCAGGTGCGGCCTCATCCGACCACTGGTCTGTTGAAGCACTCTTCGAATACTGACATTTGAACTAGATATAATTGGACTTCCGCTGCAACTGGCCTAGATAATTAGAGCAATAGATACTGCAAAGGAGGCCCACTCTTGGACAACAGATACACCTTGGAGTTTGAGCGTGCCATTTACAATTTCAGACTTGAAGGTGACGACGCCTCATTCAACCCTGTAGCCAATGCGTTCAGGATGGGAATTGAGAATGACATGGAGGTGCTGGTTCCCGTTCACCTCGCTCCGAAGGATATCATCACGCCGGGACTTTGCCTCAAGAATGGAGACTCCCCAGTTTTCGCGAATTATGCAAGGTTCGACGGGGCTGATTGCATGGTCGGAGCATACACCAGCGAGAAAGAACTAGCCCCTGGAGACCTACGCGATGTCGTCTGTTACCGAATGTCCGACCTTGTGAGCAAAGTGAATGAGTGGTCAGGTTGTACCGGAATCATAATCAACCCTCACACCATGGCATTCAACATGCATCGTGAACTCCTGGACCAAATGGGCAAGCGCCCCCTCAGCTCCACCTTTGAAGTCGTCCGCGGAAGTGTTCTGAACATGCACGTAGGAGCCATAGTCAATGCTGCAAACCGCACCCTGCTCGGCGGAGGAGGTGTAGATGGAGCAATTCACCGCCTTGCAGGCCCCGGCCTTCTTGAGGAATGCAGAGGCTATGGTGGATGCAAAACTGGAGATGCGGTGATTACCGGTTCATACAACATCGACCATACGGATGCAATAATTCACACGGTGGGTCCAATCTACAGTGGTCGGCCTCAGGATCGGATCGATCTGGCCAACTGCTATCTGAACAGCATGCAGACGGCATTCGAGAACGGCATCAGAAGCATCGCCTTTCCCTGCATATCGACCGGTGCCTACGGCTTTCCCCTTGGAGAAGCCGCCAAGATTGCGGTCAGAACGCTGTCGGAGTGGTTTGACAGAAATCCTGATGTGGTTATGAACGTCTATCTGTGCTGTTTCAGGGATGAGGAATACCGGTCTTACATGAATATCCTGAACTGACAGCTAAGTGTCTCTGACTTCAGAGGCCACGTCTTTTTGCAACGGCAGAAAACTTGAGCAACCTTGCCAGGAGCGACGGACTTGCAGGGATGTTCCTCTTTTCCGCCTCTCGGTACTCGTCGATTGTGCTGCAGGCCTCGAGGTAGAGGTTGTCCAGACGTCTGACTCTGGAGCACAACTGCTGTATTATCAGGATGATTTTGGCAGGATCCTTTCTCACATAATCGTTGAAATCCACAATCGTGAATCTTTTCACAACAACATCGTTGTCCAAGGCAACGGCAGATGCAATGCGAGTGGACGAGTCTATCAGCTCGAGTTCACCCACAAAGTCTCCCTCCGACAGAATGCCTATTTCCTTTTGAGCCTCATCACCATAATCCATGTAGATTCCGACCTGTCCTGAAACGATCTCATACATGTAATCGGCGATGTCCCCCTGGTGAAAAAGAACCTGATCTTTCCTACACTTCACTATTTCCATGCCTGTATTATAAAGGTCAAACTTACGAACATGACAAGATACCTTGCATATAGTATCATTGTTGTGTCCGATTCCGTTTGAGGACACAGGGGGGATAAAACATGGCAGAAAACAATCTGATGAAGCTGACAGGAAAGGTCAGCCCGCTCAAGGCGTTTCCGTTCGCACTCCAACAGGTTCTTGCCATGTTCGTCACGAACCTTGTTCCCATTTGGACCATAGCTGCCCTTTGCACAGACAGTGCCGAAAAAACGCTGGTCCTTGGCCAGAATGCCCTGATTATCGCCGGAATCGCAACATTCATTCAGTCAACCCCGCTTTGGAAGTTCGGTTCCGGACTGCCCATCTACATGGGTGTCAGCTTCACGTTCCTGATTCCGCTGTCGAACATAGCGGTCACATACGGTTACGGTGCCGTCATGGGTTCCGTGATTGCAGGTGGCATCTTCGAGGGAATCCTGGGACTTTCCGCACAGTACTGGAAGAAAATCATAGCTCCAATAGTCGCAGCATCCGTTGTAACCGGAATAGGACTGTCTCTGTTGGGGACCGCTGCCCGATCGTTCGGCGGAGGCTATGCCGAAGACTTCGGCTCCGTTCACTATCTTGTTGCCGGAACGGTGACTATAATCGCCTGCATTCTCTGGCAGATCCATACCCGAGGAAGCAAACGTCAGCTGTCCATCCTCATAGGTCTTGTTGCGGGCTACATAACATCGGCCCTCTTCGGGCAGATTCATTTCCCCGACTTCTCGTCCATAAAGTGGTTCGCCTTCCCGACAATCCTCCCGTTCAAACCGGAATTCCATCTGGACTCCATCCTCACCGTACTCGTCATCTATCTGGTTTCTGCGACCGAAACCATCGGAGACGCCTCGGCAATAGCCCGCGGTGCACTGAAGAGGCCTGTGAATTCAAAGGAAATCACGGGAGTTCTCACCGTAGACGGCTTCGGATCCGCACTTGGTGGAGTCTTCGGCGTACCGCCTGTAACCTCCTATTCCGAGAACGTCGGACTTACCATAATGACTGGAGTTGTGAACAGGAATGTCGCGAGAATAGGAGCCGGAATCCTGATTTTCTGCGGACTATTCCCACCAATCGGATTCTTCCTGCAGACAATTCCCTCTTCGGTCATCGGAGGCGTCCTGCTTGTGGTGGTCGGTCAGATTGTTGTTTCCGGATGCCAGATGATATCCGATGCAGGATTCACGGTTCGCAACAAACTCATCGCCTCGCTCTCGCTGGCAACTGGAATTGGTTTCACAACATCTTCTGTAGTCGGAATCTGGGATTCGTTCCCTGTCATTGTCCAGTCCATTTTCGGACAGAACGTCGTTGCCATCATTTTCTTCGTTGCCTTGCTTCTGAACCTTGTCCTCCCCAAAAACATGGAGGACAAGACACCTGAGAAGAAATAAGCTCAGTAATTGTCCCGTATCTGATCTTCTGCCTTGCGCAGGATTGCCTCGGTGTCCGCATCGTCTATATCAAGACCAACAGCATTGATCAGGCGGACATCGGAAATGCCGTAGAATGACTGAGCAAGGGTTTTGACATAACCGAAACCATAGTCCTCGGGAACAAAAGTCCCTCCGCATGTCATCACATATGTTAGGCGTTTTGCCCTGCAAAGACCAACCGGAGTACCTTCAGCTGTATATCTGAAGGTGATACCCGTGACATTTATCTGCTCGAAGTACTGTTTCAGTGCTGCTGGAAATGAAAGGTCCCAGTACGGGGCTGCAACTACAATCTCATCTGCCTGAGCGAACTGCCTGGCAAGGTCGAACAAGGGATTGTTGAAATCACCTTTTGCAATCAGGCTGTCCCGCCTGTTCAGAAACGCCTCGTCTGCAAGTGGGAAGCTTGTTTCATGGAGTCTGATTTCAACAACCGGTCCGTCAAGCTTTGAAAGGAAGCAATCCGCGAGCCTTTTTGTTCTGGAACCTTTTTTCACGCAGGCATTGATGAAGAGTGTATATGTGTCTTTCTTATCAGTTTCCATCTGAACCCCTTGTTCAAATCAGAATTATACCATCAATACCCTGTTTTCTCATCCATAACTGTTTGTGCAGCAACTTCTGGTAATAGTTCCCTATTGTTCCTACGCGATTGTTCATTGGCTGTGGGTTGCCTGTGCAGCGCTTTGCACATGCCAGGCGGGGCGCGGCCTTCAGCCTTGGCGCCCGACGCCTGAGGCTTGTGCGAAGATTGCCGAT
>CADBOI010000084.1 GCA_902796335.1 uncultured Spirochaetales bacterium | reverse complement strand
GGAGGACAGGGTAAAGGACAGGCCCTCATGTTCATGGGCCGGTGTGTGGCCTGATGCATCGGCAATCTTCGCACAAGCCTCAGGCGTAGGGCGCCAAGGCTGGAGGCCGCGCCCCGCCTGGCATGTGCAAAGCGCTGCACAGGCAACCCACAGCCAATGAACAATCGCACGGAAGAAGAAAAAAACGGGGCCATCGCCTTTCGGCAACAGCCCCGTGATTCAATTAGAAACAGCAATCACTCAGCAATCAAAGACGGCATAACCGTCTGGAATACGGCCATCAGCGTTGCGTAGAACGATACAGCTTCAACATCCGTTCCGTTTACTCTGGCAGCTATCGGAGAAAGCTCCATTCCAAGCGCATCAAGCAGAATCGTTACGGCTTCATACAGAGTCGTCGAATCCGAAACTGGTCCCGATTTCCTGAGGTTCTTCACCCATTCCTTGATGTCAGAAATGTCTCTGGTACCCTTGAGATTGACTGTGAAACTGATGGAACTGGTCGGTGCCGTTGCTGCATCTCCTTCCGCCGCCCTCTTGATCTCAATGGCAAAGCCGACATCCAGATCGACATCGGCGGAAACAGATCTCTTTCCGTCCTTCACATATGTCGAGGCGGTGACAGTTCCGTTAGCTGTGATTCCGGTATTCAATACCGGAGCTTCAGGGTCGATCTCCACCACGTACTTGCTGCTGGCCGGATCATACTTACGGGAGTAGAAGACATTCTCAATATCAACGGCTACATCATCGATTGTCAGAACCACATCTCCTTCGGGTTCCAATGACATGATGTAGTCGAAGATTTCGTCCGGATCATCATCCCCGGCTGCGGACAGAATAGCATCGAAATCAATTCCCAGATTCTCAAGGAAGGCAGTCTCATCATCGAGGTCGGAATCCTTTAGGGTAATGTCCTCCTTGCCTTCCTCTTTTATGACGACGGACCCTTCGGAAGGCTCGTCATCTTCGAGTTTCAGATTGATCAGGACACCTTTGGTTATTGTGGTTGAAAGATCCTCCGCACCGGCTGCAGGACCTGTGACGGTTGCGGAGACACTGAAATCTCCACCTGTCAGATCAAATTCCGAGAGGGCCTTGTCCCCTGTTTCCTCAGTCATGAACTCCATCAGGAATCTGTCGGCTGTGACTGAAACTTCCGAGAGCCCATAAGACCCGAACACTGCATTTCCGGATACCGACAGGCTTCCGCCGACAGATCCTGAAGTCTTCCCCAGGCCTCCCTTACTTCTGAAATAGTCGACAACGGTTTTTGCGATGACTGAACTCTGCCCGGGTGTAACCGGATCCGGTTTCGGTTTCGGAAGAAGTTCAAGGTCACAGGAAATCATAAATCCCGCAATAAGAAGTACGGTGAACAGGATCAGGGCAAAGCGTTTCATATTCTCCTCCCACCATCGGATGATGGCCTTCAAGTAAGGTCTGATGCTTTAACCCGAATCTCCGTTAGTAATGATAATCCCAACCTGGAGTAATCTGTCAAGAAATAGTCAGAAGTTGAGCTTTTTCAGTTCCTTTCTGAGGAAAACCAGGGACAATGAAAATGCAATGACCTCGGCGATCAAGAACGAATACCAGATGGCATCCAGACCGAACAGTTTTCCCAGGATCCAAGCGCTCGGGATAAGCAGAAGCAGCTGTCTGATGATAGAGATTATCATGCTGTAGATTCCGTCTCCCATTGCCTGGAAAAGGGCCGTCAAGGTGATGCAGACGGCGGAGATCGGGAACATTATGGCAATTGTCCTCAAAGCGACCTCGCCTATCTTTTTCATGGAGTCAGAGGCGTTGAACAGACCCAGAAGTGCATCGGGGAACATGATGAACACGAACGAGCAGAGGCTCATGAAGATGACGGCAAAGATGGCGGCGAGTTTCAGGGCCTTCATCATCCTCGGTTTGTTCTTGGCCCCGTAGTTGTATCCCAGAATGGGCAGAAGACCGGCGTTCAGTCCAAGGATTGGCATGAAAACGAAGGACTGAAGCTTGAAGTAGACACCGAAGACCGTTGCGGCAAGGACGTCGTAGACTATCAGGATGGCGTTCATCGCACTTGTCATGATGGTTCCGATTCCCTGCATGATGATGGACGGGATTCCGACGGTCAGGATGTCCTTTGCCTCCTTTTTTCCCATTCTCGGTCTGAGAAGCCTGATCTTCAGGTACTTGTTCCGCTTGAGGAAGAAGAGACCCAGGAACATGGCGAAGAACTGTCCGGAAACCGTTGCGATTGCAGCTCCAACGACTCCCAGCTGGGGAAATCCGAAATAGCCGAATATCAGGATCGGGTCGAAGATGATGTTGAAGATGGCGCCGCTTGCCTGAATCATCATTGGATGGATGGTGTCGCCCGTTGCCTGCAGGGACTTCTCGCAGAAGATGTTGACGAAGTTTCCGAAGGACAGCATGAGGCAGATCCGGATGTAGGAGACCGTCATCTCGCTGAGTTTGGGATCCTTTGTGTAGATGCTGACGAACGGCTTTGACAAAAACGCTCCGATCAGGACGAACATCACCATGAAGATTAGTTCCAGCGAGTAGCCGGTCTCTGCGGTGAGGTTGGCCTCATCTTCCCTTTTCTCGCCCAGACGTCTGGAAATCACCGAACAGATACCGATGCTGGTTCCTACGGCAAAGGAGATCATCAGAAGCTGCATCGGGAATGCGAGGGAGACCGCAGTCAGCGCCTTTTCGCTGTAATGCGACACGAATATGCTGTCCACGATGTTGTACAGTGCCTGGATGAGCATCGAGAACACTGCAGGAACCGACATGACAGTCAGAAGCTTTCCTACGGGCATTACGCCCAATCTGTTTTCACCTGTGCCTTTTTCTATTGTGTTTTCCATTTCTAATATCACCTGTCGACACTTGATCCGTAAGTGTCCCTGATTGTTTTCTCTATCTGTTTGACAAAGCTGCTCGAGGCTTCCCTGTCCTTTGAATCGGGAGCCTTCACCGGCTCGCCCACGTACAGGATGGCATCACGTCTCTGGAAGATGTGCTTCCTGTCCTCGAATGAATCCCTCAGACCCTTGATTGTAAGGGGAACCACATAGGCTCCGCTCTCCGTTGCCATCCTGAAGGCTCCGGGCTTGAATATCCCGATCTCACCTGTCTTGCTTCTGGTTCCCTCCGGGAAGATGACCATCGAATAGCCCTTTCTGATCCTTTCGGCTGCCTTTCTGATTGCAGCGACGCTCTTCTTGATCTTCCTGCGGTTGATGAATACCGAATGGGTCATGGCAATGAGGGCATTGAGGAACGGAACGAACGCAAGTTCGATCTTGGCCACAAAGCCCATGTTCATCTTGAGTTTGCCCATCAAGGCAAGGACATCCAGCATGCTGGTATGGTTGGCGATGAAGCACAGCCCCTCACCTGTTTTCACACGGTCTCTGACGGACTGTACATCTCCCACGACATGAACACGCACTCCGGCAAGCCAGAAACCGAAATTGGCTATGACGGATATGTGCCAGCGGATCAGGCCGTCGGCGGCCTTCCTCAGACCTAACAGCCTGAGAATCAGAGCCGGTATCACCCCGGTGAAGAAGCTGAGTATTGTGGGTATGGAAACCAGCAGAAGCCGGATGAATATGTACTTCATTTCATCTCTCCATATCAGTCAAAGTCATGGCGGTAGAGCCTGGCATAGTGCCCGCCCGATGCAAGGAGACTCTCATGGGTCCCCGACTCTATCACCTTGCCCTTGTCCAGTACGATAATGTTGTCCGCCTCACGGATTGTAGTAAGACGGTGGGCTATTACTATCGATGTCCTGCCCGCGGACAGTCTGTTGAACGCATCCTGGATCAGATGCTCGCTCTCATTGTCCAGCGACGAGGTCGCCTCGTCGAAGATCAGAATCGGAGGATTCTTAAGGAACACCCTCGCAATGGAGATCCTCTGCTTCTGGCCTCCGGAGAGCCTTGTTCCGTGCTCACCCACCGGTGTTGACAGCCCGTTGGGCAGGGACCTGACGAAATCCCCCAGATTGGCCGCATCCAGAGCCGCGAACATCTGTTCGTCGGAGGCATCCGGATTGCCGTATCTGAGATTCTCACGGATATCGGCATCAAAGAGGAACACGTTCTGCTGGACAAAGCCGATGCTCTGTCTGAGAGACCTCTGGGTCACTTTCCTGATGTCCTGGCCGTCGATTGTGATCGTTCCGCTGTCTATCTCGTAGAAACGCGGAAGCAGGGATGCCGTGGTGGTCTTTCCCGCTCCGGAGTCCCCGACAATCGCAACCGTGGTTCCGCCCTTGATGTCGAAGCTGATGTCGCCTATGACCTCTCCGTCCTTGGTGTCGTATGTGAAGCGGACGTTCCTGTACGAGATGTCGCCGTTTGTGACGTTCAGTTCCGTCGCATTGTCATCGTCCTTGATCGAGGGATCCACATCCATGATCTCCGTGAACCTTTCGAAGGCGGCGATGCCCTGGCTGAGCTGCTCGACGAAGTTTATCAGACGGTCGATGGGCTCGAGCACCACGCTGACGTAAAGGAGGAACGCAACCAGGTCGTAGGACTGGATGATTCCCCTGTAGATCAGGACCGCTCCCCCGGCAACCGTTGTGAAATAGTACATGTTCCTCAGCCAGCCCATGCCTGTCTGATAGGCCGCCATCACCGCATACTGCTTCTTGCGGCTCTTGGCGAGGTCGTTGTTGGAGGTGTCGAACAGCGAGCGCTGGAAGTTCTCGCTTGTGAAGGACTTCACCTCGCGGATTCCCTGAACCGAGTTCTCCACGTTGGCATTCACATCCGCCACATGGGACCTTACCTCACGGGACACCCTCTTCTGCCTTCGGCCGAAGACAATGCCCCAGACCACAAGGAAAGGGAAAGGAAACAGCGATATCAGTGCCATTGGGACACTGTAGCTGAACATGACAATGTATGCACCTATGATTGTGGCAACCGAGATCAGGCTGTCCTCGGGACAGTGGTGGGCCACCTCCGCTATCTGGAACAGGTCGTTTGTCATCCTGCTCATCAGGTGTCCGGTCTTGGTGTGGTCGTAGTATCCGAAACTCAGTTTCTGCAGATGGGAGAACAGGTCCCTTCTCATGTCGTTCTCGACATAGACGCCCAGCTGGTGGCCCCATCTGATTCTGATGTATGTGAAGCATGCCTGGATGCCGTAGATGGCGAACATGGCTACAAAGCAAATTACCATGCTGCGCCAGATCTGGTTGGGTATCCACGTTCTCAACAGCTCACGTGTGAGAGCCGGAAAGAAGATGGAGAGCACCGAGCTCAGGATGGCGGCGCACATGTCAAGCCAGAAGAGGAATCTGTAGGGTCTGTAGTATGAGAAGAACCTTCCTATCTTGTTCACTTGCGCTTCCCGAACAGTCTTCTGAAGAAACCTTTCTTCTTCGGTTTCTCCTCCACCGGTGCCGGCTTATGCTCTGTCTGGTTCTCCGAAGGTCTGTCCTTCGGCTGAGCCTTGGACGGATTCTTCTTTTTCGGAGCAGCCTTCTGCTGAGTCTTCTGCTGTGGCTTCTCTTCCTGTTTCTTCGGCTCGAAACCATACTTCTTCCTGTAGTAGTCCATCCTCTCCTTTTCGGTCATAGCACCAAGGCTCTTGGTGTTTGTCCTGTCGGACGAGTACTTGGACTTCTCGGACTTCTCGGACTTTGCCTTCGGTTTGGCGTCAGGCTTGGCCTCGGGCCTCTCGGCCTTGTGGGAAGAACCCTTGCGGCTGTTTTTCCCGTTTCCGTTGCTTTGGCTCTTCTGCCTCTCCGGCTTGACGCGCCAGGACTTTCCGATGGACTGGTCCTCAACTTCGGGAAGGTTGTCCGGCCAGATTACGGGAATCTTCATCTTGATGTACTTCTCGATCGCCTCAAGTCCGTATACGAACTCCTCATCGGCAAGAGTGATTGCCTTGCCGCTCTTTCCGGCACGGGCGGTTCGTCCGATTCTGTGGACGTAGTTCTCATAGTCCTCGGGGATGTCGTAATTAACAACCAGAGGAAGGTCGTCTATCTGAAGACCGCGGGCCGCGACATCGGTTGCAACAAGGATTGTGGTCTTGCCCTCCTTGAGCTTGTCCAAGGCACGCTGTCTCTGGTTCTGCGGTAGGTCTCCCGTAAGGTAGTCCGCATTGTAGCCGTTGTGTCTGAGCCTTGCGCAGAGCTCCTCGGCCATGTGCCTGCTGTTGGTGAACATCAGTGCGGCCTCGGGCTTCTCAACGGCGAGAAGCTGCAGAAGGAGCTGGAACTTGTCGGACTTGGCCACGTGGTAGAGCTCCTGTGTGATGCTCTCCACCGTGATGTGGTCCGGCTCCAGGTCTATCTCGCTGGGGTCGTTCATGAACTCCCAGGCAAGGTCGCGCACACGCATCTCCAGCGTGGCCGAGAACAGAAGGGTCTGCCTCATTGTCCTGTCGGGAAGCATGCGGAACATCTTCTTGACATCGGGGAAGAATCCCATGTCGAAGAGCCTGTCGGCCTCGTCGATGACAAAAGTGTCCAGCCTCTTGGTATCGAGCTCGCGGTGCTCCATGAACTCAAGAAGTCTTCCGGGGGTTCCAACGTAGATGTCGCATCCCATCTGAAGGAGCTTCCTCTGATGCTCGTAGCCAACTCCGCCGTAGAAGACTCCGATGTGGAAGCCCTCCACCTTGGAGCAGAGAATCGAGGCATCGTCGTAGATCTGCTGAGCAAGCTCCCTGGTGGGTGCGATGATCAGACACGAGGAGCTTATTCCCTTCTCCTTGTTTCTGAGGTATTTCTCAAGAAATGTGATGACGTAGACTGCTGTCTTTCCGCTTCCCGTCTTGGACTGGACCATGACGTCGTTTCCCTCGATAGAGATGGGAAGCACCTTTTCCTGTACCGGCATGCAGGATTCGAACTTGGCGGCCTTTGTGCCTTCAAGCACCTGCGGATGTAAATTCAACTCACTAAACAACATAAATATATTAACCCTAATGTAGCTCAGTCCGAACCGTAGAGTTTGAGGATCTCACGTGGCTTGGATCCACGTGCCGGGCCGACATATCCTGCATCCTCCATCTGCTCGATGAGGTTGGCCGCCCTGTTGTAGCCTATGTTCAGGCGGCGCTGCAGATATGATGCGGAAGCCTCGCCCCTGTCGGAAACGATCTTCCAGGCCCTGCTGAAAAGGTCCTCGGATGCGCTGGATGCGGATGCCTCCGGATCCTCGGCCTCTTCCTCGTCATCATCCTCGAAATACGATTCGTCTATGTAGTCAGGCTCTCCCTGAGTCTTTACGAAACTGACTATCTCCTCTATTTCGGAATCAATGAAAGCGCCCTGTATTCTGGACGGCTGCCTTGACTCCGGATTGTTGTAGAGCATGTCTCCACGGCCCAGCAGCTTCTCGGCACCGACCTGGTCGATGATTATGCGGCTGTTCATGGAGTTCGAGACCGCGAATGCGATCTGCGTCGGGATGTTGCTCTTTATCACACCTGTGATGACATCTGCCGACGGTCTCTGGGTGGCCAGAATCAGATGGATTCCGCAGAATCTGGCAACGGCGGTGATGCGCTTGATGGAGGTCTCAAGCTCCTTTCCGACCGCAAGCATGAGGTCTGCGAACTCGTCGATTATGACCATGATGTACGGAAGCTTCTCCCTGGCAAGCTTCTTCTCGACGATCTTCTCGTTGTACTCCTCGATCTTCTTCGCTCCGATGCTGGAGAACATGGCCATTCGGCGCTCCATCTCCTCAACAACGAAGTTCATGGCCTTCAGAGCCTTCTTGGCATCCGTGATGACCGGGGTCAGAAGATGCGGGATTCCGTTGTAGAGCGAAAGCTCGACCATCTTCGGATCCACGAGAATCATGCGGACATCCCTCGGGGTCTTTGTGAACAGGACCGAGCAGATCAGGCCGTTGATGCAGACGGACTTTCCGGATCCGGTGGTTCCGGCAACCAGAAGGTGCGGGGTCTTGGCCACATCGATGACAACGGATTCGCCTGTGATGGTCTTTCCAAGGACCATGGGGATCTTGTAGAACTTGGCCTTCAGGGCAGGCATCATCACATCGAAACCGATGGTGTCGCGCTTCTTGTTCGGAACCTCGACTCCGATCGCGGGCTTTCCGGGAATCGGGGCGAGGATTCTGACGTCCTCCACCGAAAGCTCCATCGCGATGTTCTCCGAAAGGCTCAGGACGGAGGTGACCTTGATTCCCTTGGCCAGGTTCAGCTCATACAGCGTGAAGGTCGGTCCGTGCTGGACGCCGATCAGGCTGGTCTCGATTCTGAACTGCCGGAAGGTCTCGACGATGATCTGGCCGTCGGGATCGTTCTCCGGATCCTCGTAGATCTTGGCACTGATCGGATAGTGCTTCAGGATGCTCTCTGACGGGAACTTGTAGTCAAACTTCTTCTTGTCCAGCAGATGGGACCTGTCCCCGCGGGAGCTCTTTGTTCCCGCAACGCCGGACACGTAGTCGACATCGGGACCCTTTGCACTGCTCTTGGCATCGTTGGCAGCCATGTCCGCATCGGAAATACCCTCTTCCTCTTCGGCTTCTTCCTTTGCTTTGGCAGCCTGTGCCAGACGCAAAGCCTCGGCCTCGGCTTCAGCTGCGGCGCGCTTGGCCTCTTCCGTGGCCTTCTCTTTGGCCTTCTCCTCCTCAAGACGCCTCTGCATCTCGGCCTTTGCCTGTGCAAGCTCCTCTTCGGCGCGTCTTGCGGCCTCCTCGGCCTCACGTCTCTGACGCTCGAGTTCCCGCATCTCCTCAAGATGCTTCCTCTCGTACTCCGCCTGACGTCTTCTGGATTCAAGCTGCTCGTCCATCTCGGCCTGGGCAGCCGCCTCCTTGAACACCGATCCCGGCTGGGAGACCTCTTCCTGGGTGTAGAAAGACGACGACATCTGGGAAATCGGAATCTGCTGGGAAACAGGGATGTCCGACATCGGAGTCTGGACTTTGGCATGGAGGTTGGTGAACTGGATGGCAGGCTCGGCCTTTGGCTGCGGCTCGGAGACATGCTCCTCCTTTTCAGGAGTGCTCTCGGGCATGCCGAAATCGATGGAGGGCATGTCGGTACTGAATGTCGGGAAGCTCTTCTCGGCCATAGCGTCCTCGTTGAGCCTCTTCATCAGGTTCCGTGGCTTGAACATGTTCTGAAGCCTCTGTCTGGCTTCCTCCTCTTCCTTGCGGGCACGCTCCTCTTCCTCAGCCTGCTTGCGCCTGCGCTCGAGCTCGGCCTCGCGTCTCATCTGCTCTTCCTTGCGGATTCTGTCCTCACGCTCGGCAACATCGTATATTCCCCTGTCCACCGAGGAAATCGTGGAACCCGACGTGTAGTTCGGGAAACTCTGATACTCCGGAGCGTGCACTGAAACAAGGCTTTCCATCGCCTTGCGTGAAAGAATCGGATCGCTCGGCTCACGGACTCTGGGGATTTCCTGTGCGGGGACCTCAAAAGTGTCCTCTTCGGGCTCCTGAGATGTCTCAGCCTCATCCCGGACCACCATGGTGTCATGGATATCCTCTCCGACGAATTCCTGCGACGGCTGATCCTGAGCAACGGCGGCAGCCTTGGGCTCGGAGCCCTTTTTCACGCGGTGGATCAGGAAAAGGAGAAGCAAGGAGACCACAACATAGGCTGCGGCCACATACGGATAGAAATCCGGAAGCTGAAGCTGTATCTCGAATATGGGATTCCTGCCCTGGAAGTAGGTTCCGACAAGGTATGCCCCGTAGAAGGCTGTGCATCTGAGAAGGAATTGGATGAGCCCCGAACCCATCAGAGCCAAGATGAAATTGACAAGACAGAGTGCCGTGACCGGAATCAGTCCGTACTCCCTGAGGAAAGCGTCCGCAAAGACGTTCACGTAGCGGTCGAACAGATCATGAACCGGATTGAGGACCGCATACGGGAGCGATCCCTCTTTCAGCGGCAGATATGGAGAAATGCAGACAAGGACTGCAGATATGGCGATCACTGCAGTCAGAAATGTCATTATGATGTTCGGTCCGCGCTTTTTTCCCATGGCTCAGATGATAACACTTTGTATTATAAGTGTCATTATACTTGGAGGTAAAAAGCTCAGTCTTTGGTCAGAATCAGCATGCGTCTTTTGGCATCCAGCATGGGCACTTCGTAGTCGCAGACCTCGGTTGTGAACCTGCATCCGGAGTATGATCTGATGACCTCTGTCTCCTCCTGGATGTTCTCCTCACTGCTCTTGTAGGCAAAGACTTTTCCACCCGGGACAAGGATCCTATCCAAATCTGAAATAATGTCCTTGAACTGCCTGAATGCCCTGAAAGTTATGATGTCATAACTATTCTGGACCTCTGAAAGGTCTTTCTGCTCGACTTTAACAGACTGGCTCATCCCCATTGCCGCAACGGTGTTCCTGAGAAAGCCCGCTCTTCTTCCCATGCGTTCCACAAGGCTTATGTCCCAATCCTCCAGGACGGATGCAAGCACCAGACCAGGCAGACCTGATCCGGAGCCGAGGTCGGCCATCCTGGGCCTTGGTGCACTTGAACCGGATATTATGATCCCCACCGGAGCAAGGCAGTCCAGAATGTGGCGGATGACAAGGTCCCTGCCCTGTGCGTTCACAAGTCCGTATGATGGATTGAACAGGCTGATCTCGTCATACAGTCGGCTCAGCCTGCGCAGGACTGTATCCGTGCACAGCTTGCTGTTGATGCGGGACACCCCGTCTTCAAGAAGTCCTAAAAGCTCTTTTTCCATGCTCTCTCACTTCCTCAGGTAGACCAGAAGAACGGTCATGTCGCTTGTACGCACACCGTTTATCCTTGAAGCCTGTCCGACCGATGCCGGTCTCACAGCCTTGAGTTTCTCACGGGCCTCCGAGCTGATTCCCTCGACAGCATCATAGTCGAAGCCATCCGGGATCCTGATTCCCTCGAGCTTGGAGAATCTGTCCACCTGCCTGTCCTGACGCTTGATGTAGCCGTCGTACTTGACCTTCAGCTCAAGCGCCAGCCTTATGCTCTTGGGATAGAGGTTGATCTCAGGAATACCCTCGGCAAGCTCATCCATCGTGACCTCGGGGCTCTTGAGTGCCTCAAGCGCGTTCCTTCCGCCGAACCCCCTGTGTGAGATCAGGTCCTGGATGCTCTCGATGTCCTTCATCTTGTCTCTGAGCTTCTCCAGCCTTTCCTCCGTGGCAAGGCCGACCTCATACCCTTTTTCAGTCAGCCTCTCATCGGCGGTGTCGTGCCTGAGGTTCAGCCTGTACTCGGCACGGCTTGTGAACATCCTGTACGGCTCCTTCGTGCCCATGGTAACGAGGTCGTCGATCAGGACTCCTATGTATGCCTCGGTCCTGGTCAGGACAAGCGGCTCCTCTCCCTTGATCTTCTGACATGCGTTGATTCCGGCCATCAGACCCTGGCAAGCCGCCTCCTCATAGCCGCTTGTGCCGTTTGTCTGGCCTGCGACGAAGAGGTTCTCGAGCATCTTGGATTCCAGGGACGGCTTGAGCTGGATGGGATCCATGTAGTCATACTCGACGGCATAGGCCGGCCTTGTCACCTGCGCGTCCTCCAGTCCCTCGATCGAATGGATGAAATCCAGCTGGACATCCTCCGGCAGGGACGTTGAGAGACCGTTCAGATACATCTCCTCCGTTCCGAGGCCCTCGGGCTCAACGAATATCTGATGCCTCTCACGGTCCGGAAAACGCACCACCTTGTCCTCGATGGACGGGCAGTAGCGCGGCCCCTTTCCCACAATCTTTCCTCCGTACAGAGGTGAGCGGTCCATGTTGTCGCGTATGATTTTGTGCGTCTTTTCGTTCGTATATGTTATCCAGCAGGGAACCGAGGGTCTGTCCAGCGTCTCATGCATGAAGCTGAACGGCACAACCTCGTCATCTCCGTCCTGGCGTTCCATCTTGTCCAGATTCAGGCTCGAATACTTGACCCTTGCCGGGGTTCCTGTCTTCAGCCTTCCCACATTGAAGCCCTTTTTCCTCAGTGCCGTTCCAAGACCGATCGCAGCCTCCTCGCCAAGTCTTCCGGCGCTGGCGTCGTACTCGCCTATGAAGATCCGTCCTTCCATGAACGTTCCCGTGGTCAGCACAACGGCTTTGGAAGTGAAGCTTATCCCTCTCTGGGTGAGCACGCCGCATGCGCGCCGTCCGTCGGAATCAGTGAGGATGTCCACAACGGTATCCATGAAGATCGAGAGGTTGTCCTGCTTCTCCAAAGTCTCCTTTGCAAGGCGGGAATACGAGAACTTGTCGGCCTGTGCGCGCGGTGCCTGAACTGCAGGTCCGCGTCTTCTGTTCAGAACCCTGAACTGTATCATGGTGGCGTCAATCAGAAGTCCCATCTGTCCGCCCAGGGCATCGACTTCCCTGACTATGTTTCCCTTGGCAAGACCGCCGACAGCGGGGTTGCATGAAAGACGTCCTATGGCATCAAGGCTCTGGGTCACCAGAAGGGTTTTGAAACCGATTCTTGCAGATGCAAGACAGGCCTCAATTCCGGCATGTCCGCCGCCAACTACTATCACATCGTAATCCATCTTACTTCCCCACACAGAACGAGCCGAATATCCTGTCCAGAATATCGTCCGTCGTGACCTCTCCGGTCAGTTCGCCCAAAGCTTCCAGAGCTTCCTGGATGTCCATCGAGACAATGTCCAGCGGCAGACCGCTTTCCACAGCAAGCCTGGCCGCCTGAAGAGAGGAAACCGCCCTGGAGAGGTTCTCCTTCTGTCTGTCGTTCTCTATCACAAGGGCGCTCTCGTCCGAAACACCCAGATCTGATGTCAGCTTTTCCGTGATTCTGGAGCAAAGTTCAGAGAATCCGGCCCCGGTGACTACCGAAAGCTTCACAAAGCCGTCCATATCCACATCTTTCAGATCGGACTTGTTCAGAACTGCTATGCATCTTGGATCAGAAAGGACAGAACCGTCCATCGCTCCCATGTCGGAGGAGTCCACCATGTAGATTATGATGTCCGCACCTTCCACAAGGCTGTGCGACCTGCGGATGCCCTCCTCCTCGATCTCGCTTTCCGAGAAACTTCTGAAACCGGCCGTATCGTAGAGCCTGATGGGAATTCCGCCTACTGTGCACATGGCCTCGATGTAGTCCCTTGTGGTTCCCTTCTGGGCACTGACTATGGATCTGTCCTCTTTCAGGAACAGATTGAAAAGCGAGCTCTTTCCGGCATTGGACGGACCAGCCAGGACAACCTTCGCTCCCTGTGAGTAAAGACGTCCTGTGTTGTATGAATCCCTGATTGTTCCAAGCGCCTCAATTGCTTTTTCCAGTTCCTCCATCGGGAACGTCAGGTCCTCTCCTATCTCATCCTCCGAGTAGTCCAGCTGGACCTCGACAGTACCCATGATCCGGACCACCGTAGCCTTGATGTCGCTTATGCGCCTGAAAAGATCGCCGTTGAGCCTTTTCAGGGCCATCGCCCTGCCGGTCATTCCCTGCGCGTTGATCAGCTCGTTCACCGCCTCTGCCCGCGTAAGGTCCATCTTGCCGTGCAGAAAAGCCCTGAGCGAGAACTCACCCGGCAGAGCCTGTCTGAATCCCAGTTCGGCCATGGTCGCAAGAACGGCCTGCACAACCTGAAGACCGCCGTGGCAGGATATCTCCGCAGCATCCTCTCCGGTGTAGCCGTGTCCGTCCCGGTACAGCGTCAGCACTATGTCATCCACATGATGTCCGTCGACCGGACTGATGAGTCTGCAGTAGATCGCGCTGTTGGAGGGCTTGTTCCGGATGTCCACCTTACCGCCTATTGCCTTGGAAAGGGTCCCGATGCACCCTTTTCCGCTTATGCGTACCACTGCAATGGCGCTTTTTGCCCATGCCGTTGCAAGGGCGTAGATGGTGTCCTCTATGTTGTACCGGTTCATAGTGAAAAGTATACATTTATGCACATGTCTTTTCAATTGCGGACGGAAGGCGGCTGAGATGGGTGCGGGTTGTGCTGTGTCTACCTATATTCGTTGATTTTTGATTTTTAGGTAGAGATTTCTACCCATAGAATCAAAAATGGGCCATTCGACGTTTTGTATGGGTAACTATGCCATGATGAGAGCCTTGGGGAAGTCCAATTGGCCCAAACAGAAGTAGATCATGTTC
>CADBOI010000083.1 GCA_902796335.1 uncultured Spirochaetales bacterium | reverse complement strand
GTCTATCTCCAGGATACGGTCAGGGAACTGAATGACATTGTGGCTCAGCAGCAGAGTCTGATGATGAAACTTGAGAAGCAGAACGAGGCGCTCAACCGCAGGATCGAGGATCTTGATACGGAAGCCCGTCCGAACAGGAAACCGCCTCACTATTGATATTTCTACGCGGAACTTTCCTTTCCTGTCTGCCCGTTTTCTGCTACATTAGATATACTGATTACAGATATATCAATCGGGGAGACAAATGACCGAATTCGTCCACTTACACAACCATACCGACTACTCGCTCCTTGACGGAGCCGCCTCGATTTCAAAATACATCGCCAAGGCCAAGGAATTCGGGATGAAGGCCCTTGCCATCACCGACCACGGCAACATGTTCGGCGTCCTCGATTTCTACGACGCCTGCCTGAAGGCGGACATACAGCCCATTCCCGGCTGCGAGTTCTACATCAATCCGGACGGACGTGCCAGCAAGGAGGCGGGAAACCACTACTATCACCTGATCCTGCTTGCCATGAACGACAAGGGCTATCACAACCTGATGGAGCTGAACAGCATCGCCTTCACCGAGGGCTTCTATTACAAGCCGAGGATCGACAACGAGGTCCTGGCCGAGCATTCTGAAGGTTTGATCTGCACCTGCGCCTGTCTTGCCGGAGAAATTCCGCAGAAGCTTCTGGACGGCAATGTCGAGGGTGCATACGAAGTGGCCCGATGGTACAAGAACCTCTTCGGAGACCGCTACTACATCGAGATCCAGAACCATTTCATCCCGGAGGAGATTCAAGTCCTTCCGCAGCTGGTGAAGCTTGCCAGGGATCTGGACATAAAGCTCATTGCCACAAACGACATCCACTACATAGACAAGGAAGATGCCAACGCGCACGATATCCTGCTGTGCATTGGAACCGGCAAAAAGAAGTCCGACGAGGACAGAATGCGCTTTCAGACCCAGGAATTCTACATGAAGAGTCCTGACGAGATGGCAGAGCTGTTCTCCGAATATCCGGATGCCATCTCCAATACTGTGGAGCTTGCACAGAGATGCAACTTCAGAATCGATTTCCCCGGTCCCAAACTCCCCAGCGTAGACGTTCCCGAACAGTACAAGGACACCAAGGAATTCCTTACGGCCCTTTCCTGGGACGGTCTGAGGAAAAGATATCCGGGCTATGAGAACGATCCCGAGAAAAAGAAGGTTCTCGAGGACAGGCTGAGCTACGAGCTTGGTGTCATCCTCAAGATGGGATTCGACGGCTACTATCTGATTGTCCGCGACTACATCCACTGGGCAAAGACCCACAACGTTCCGGTAGGAGCCGGACGTGGATCCGGAGCAGGATCGATGGTCGCCTACTGCATAGAGATAACGAACGTGGACCCCATAGCCCACGACCTGCTGTTCGAGAGGTTCCTCAATCCCGAACGTGTCTCGCTGCCAGATTTCGACGTAGACTTCTGCTATGAGGGAAGGCAGAGCGTCATTGACTACGTCACCGACCATTACGGAGTGGACAGAGTTGGCCAGATAGCGACTTTCGGAACCCTGAAGGCAAAGGCTGTCGTCAAGGATGTGGCTAGGGTTCTGGACATTCCGTTCGACGAGTCCAACAGGATCACAAAGAACATCCTCGATGTCCTTCCGGACGAGGCAAAGGCCGAGCATGTGACATCTCTGCTGGAATGGTCCATCAGGGTTTCCCCCGAGCTTCAGGAGGTCAGATCCAGGGGCGGAGTCTATGAGGAGCTTTTCGATGTCTCCCTCAGACTCGAGAATCTTTCAAGGCATGTTTCCACACACGCCTGCGGAGTTGTCATAGGACAGACCCCGCTGAAGGACTATGTCCCGCTGTACAAGGATCCCAAATCCGGCGGCATATCCACGCAGTACACGATGAACAACCTCGAGCGCTGCGGTCTTGTCAAAATGGACTTTCTGGGTCTGAAGACCCTGACACTGATAAAGAACACGGAAAAGCTCATCCGAAAGAGGATTCCGGATTTCGATGTGGAGAACATCCCCGACGGGGACAAGGCAACGTTCGACATGCTGTCCAAGGGAGACAGCATGATGGTGTTCCAGCTTGAAAGTCCGGGCATGCAGAAGAACCTCAGGTTGCTGGAACCCACAAGGTTCGACGAGCTCGACGCCATGGTTTCCCTGTATCGTCCGGGCCCGATGGAATACATCCCCAGATACATCGACTCCAAACAGGGCAGGATTCCCATTCATTATCCTGATCCGTCGCTGGAGAACCTTCTCAAGCCCACATACGGGGTCATTGTCTACCAGGAGCAGGTCATGCGTGTTGCGCAGATAATCGCCGGCTTCACGTTGGGAGAAGCAGACACCCTCAGAAAGATAATGGGAAAGAAGAAGGTCAAGGAGATGCCCGCCCAGCGTGAGAAGTTCATACAGGGTGCAATGAAGCTGGGACACTCCGAAGAGCATGCCGCCGAAATCTTCCACATGCTCGAGCCGTTTGCCAAGTACGGTTTCAACAAGAGCCACAGCGTGTGCTACACGGTTCTTGCATACAGAACCGCTTATCTGAAGTGCAACTTCAAGGCCGAGTTCCTTGCCGCGAACCTTACCAACGAGATCGGGTCCGGAGACAAGTACAAGGAGTATCTGGACTATGTCAAAGGCCAGGGTATCGAGATCCTGCCTCCGAGCATCAACCAGTCCGACCTGTACTTCAACGTCGTTGACGGAAAGCTCATCTACGGACTTGCCGGCATCAAGGGAGTCGGTGCTCCGACAGTCCAGAGCATTCTGGAAGACCGCGAGGCCAACGGACCTTACAAGGACTTCATGGACTTCATCAGAAGAAGCGACGCAAGGGTGCTGAACTCGGGAGTTCTTGAAGGCCTGATCAACGCGGGAGCCCTCGACTGCTTCGGCTACAACAGACCTACGCTGCTTGCAAATTTCGAGATGGCCATCAAGTCCGTCAAGGAGGACAAGGATGCCCAGAGCATGGGACAGAACCTCCTCTTCGGTGCGGAGGATGAGGGCGTCAACTCGTTCGAGATAAAGGTTCAGCCGGACTACGGTTTCCTGGATAAGCTTGAAATAGAGAAAAAATATCTTGGTTTCTACGTTTCAGGACATCCTTTGGACACCTATAAGACTGCTTGGGAGAACTGCGTCAAACTTGACCTCTCCAGACCTGAACGTATTGTCGAGGGTCTGAAGTACGACTTCATAGGCATGGTCACAGAGAAGACGGAGATCCAGACCAAGGCCGGAGGAAAGATGGGACGCCTTACAATCGAGGACTACAACGGCAGACTCGAGGCGACTATCTTCCCGAAGCAGTGGGCGATGTGCTCCCTGGGAATCGAAACCGGAAAGATCATAGGTGTTCACGGGAACTTCAAGTCCTACAACGACAGGATGGGATTTGTGGCCGATGTGGTCTACGGAGATCCCAACCAGATGAAACCGGAGCGTGCGAAAAAGATCTGGATCGAAGTCGACCAGAGCCTTTACAGTGGGCGCGAGGTTCTCAGGGAAATAAGGAGCATTCTTCTGAAGCACAGAGGAACGGCGGAGGTTTCGTTCGTTGTCTATCCGGGAACGGATGAGGACGGAAAGCTTTCAGGCCGTCCGAGAAAGATCGTTGCCGGCGAGAAGTTCGGTGTGGACGGAAGCAAGGAGCTTATGGCCGGCCTGAAGGAATGCCAGAGCGTCTATGATGTGTATTCAGCCTGAGGCAGGGGGAAGGAAATGGAGTTATTAAGGAAAATCTGTTCTTTTGCATCCGTAATTGTCGGATTCTATTCAACCCTGATTCTGGTCAGAATCATCGTGTCCTGGGCTGTCATGATCAAACGGCGCGGCGGTTGGAACATGGGTGCGGAATACGGGTTCAATCCTCAGGAAGGACCTTCCTTCCTCGATTCCGCCGATTCGTTCCTGGGCAAGCTCTGCGACCCTTATCTGGGCATGTTCAGAGGTGTCAAATCCCTGCGTCGTTCGACGCTGGATTTCACGCCGGTTCTTGCGCTTGTGATTCTGAATCTGCTCAAGAGCGTTCTGAGTATGATAGCCAGGGTAAATGATTTAACCGTCTGGATTGTCATTGCAATCGTGATCGACGGGCTATGGACCTCTCTGGTTTCGTTCCTTCTGATCCTGCTTCTGATTCTTCTCATTGTCAGATTCTTTCTGGGGCGCAGCACCACTCCCGGAGCCGACAACC
>CADBOI010000082.1 GCA_902796335.1 uncultured Spirochaetales bacterium | reverse complement strand
TTTACCCATGCCCGGACCGCAGAGCACGGCATCGAACAATCCCATGTTTTCCATGGCATCATACGTTGTCACCATTGCAGAGGGGATAGCCTTGGAGATTGCAGGAATCAGGGACTCTTCTGTGAATATGGTCACAAGACCGGCTCCCGCATGGAATGCGGCTTTTGCTGCAAGCACGACTGCACCCGTGAACCTTCCGCTTCCGCCTATTATGGCAATGGATCCCCGGGTCTTCTTGTAGGCGCTGCTTTCCATCTTCCTTATTGAGAGATCTTGCTCCTCGAGCAGTCTGATGTCTGAATCGGGTTTTGCACCTTCCGGGAAGAATGGGAAGGTTGTTGTGATTATTCCGGTGTAATCTCTGTTTTGAGGCAGATATATTGCCGATTTCGGAACACCCATGCAGATTGTCTGCTGTGCTTTGATGCATTTTTCGAAGCAGACTCCGTCGCCCATGCCCGACGGAACGTCAAGGGAAATCACATTCTTTACGGACTCATTGATCTGTCTGATGCAGCTGTCGAACGGTGCTCTGGGTTCGCCTTTGAGGCCGGTTCCGAACAAGCCGTCTATGATCAGGTCTGTGTCCTTCAATGCGGTTTCCAGGTCTTTTGCAAACTTTATCCCTATCTTCTCACAGGCTGTTCTCTGGATCTGCCTGAGCTCGGTCTCCTTTCCGTTGTCCAGAAGGAGGACCTTGATGTCCCTGCAGCCGTCAAGGAAAGCGAGTCTTGCCATTGCAAGGGCATCGCCTCCGTTGTTTCCGCCTCCTGCTATGAAGAGGGCCTTCCCGACTTCTTTGATTTCCTGACGGATAATCGAGTAGGCCGAGAAAGAGGCATCCTCCATGAGGGTTATTCCCGGAATCATGAAGTCCTTTTGTGTGTTTTCATCCATCTGTCTGGACTGAATGTCTCCGTACAATGTCTGCATGACTGTAAATTTATCAGATTAATTGACCGTTATAAAGGTGTTATTCCGCCCGCTTTTTGCTATATTTGAAATGACTTTATGTTTTTTGGAGGGATTTCCGTGAGTGTTTTCTCTGTTCTCTACAGAAAGTTCTTTGTGAAACGCTATGATGATGACAACATCATCTTTCATTTTGCATACACCGATTTTCCGGGCATGGAGCAGCGTCCCGTGGAATTCCAGACCAAGCAGGGCCTTACCGTAAGAGGCCACATCTATTCCTACCCGGGCGAGCACGGCAACGATCTTGTCATCTTCTGCCACGGAATGGGAGGAGGCCACAGGTCCTACATGCGTGAGATCGAGCGCATCTGCCGCCAGGGTTATGAGGTTCTTGCATACGACAACATCGGATGCTGGGAATCGGACGGAAGCGATATCCGAGGTCTTTCGGAATCCGTCAACGACCTTGTCTCCTGCATGGACTACATCGCCTCTTCTGATGAGCTGAAGAACAGGAACATTCACATCATCGGCCACTCCTGGGGAGGTTATGCCGCGGGCAACATCCTCAACTTCAGGACTGCAAACATAAAGTCCGTCACGGTGATCTCGGGCTTTGCAAGCATAGACTCGTTCACAGAAGGGGGATTCGGAGCCAGGCTCAAGGCTTTCAAGAAGAACCTGCAGAACTTTGAGAGAAAGGCAAATCCTGACTACGCCGACAGTTGCAGTGTGGATGCATTCAAGGATACCAAGGCAAAAGTCCTTCTTATCCATTCGAAGAACGACAAGATGGCCGACATCAGAACCGGCCTGGAATATGTGAAGAGCCGTGTGGAAAACCCGAATGTCTCGTATCTCGAGGTGGACGGCAAGGACCACAATCCGAACTACACCCAGGATGCCGTCAGCTACTTCCGCGAGGTCTTCGGCGAGTATGAGAAACTCGTGATGATGAGGAAACTCAGGACCCCGGAGCAGAAGAAGGCCTTCCTTGACCCGAAGGACTTCGTGCGCATGACCGAGCAGGACGAGGATATCTGGAAGCGCATCTTCGCCAACATGGAGAGTGCAAAGTGAGTGAGATCTTTTCCCGCACGGAACTTGTCCTTGGCAAGGATGCTCTTGGGAAACTGAAGGAGTGCCACGTCATCCTCTTCGGCCTGGGTGGGGTGGGTTCCTACGTCGTGGAGGCCCTTGTCCGCTCAGGTATTGGAGCTCTGACAATTGTGGACAACGACGAGGTCTGCGAGTCCAACCTGAACAGACAGCTGATCGCCACCCGTTCCACCATTGGCCTTGCCAAGGTCGATGCCTGTGAGAAGCGGATCCTGGACATCAATCCGGAGTGCAAAGTGACCAAGCTCAGGATGTTCTATCTTCCCGAGACCGCGGACAGCATCAGGCTTTCCGATTTCGACTATGTTGTAGACTGCATCGACACCGTCACCGCAAAACTGGAGCTTGCCGTCCGCTCAAAACAGGCGGGGGTTCCCCTGATCAGCAGCATGGGGACGGGAAACAAGGTCCATCCGGAGCTTCTGAGGGTTGCGGACATCTCCAAGACAAGTGTCTGTCCGCTTGCACGTGTGATGCGACGCGAGCTTTCCGTGCGGGGAATCAGGCATCTGAAATGCGTGTTCTCGACGGAGGAACCGGTCAAGACACCTGAGGTGATGGATGGAAGAAAACGTGTTCCCGGAAGCACGGCTTTTGTCCCCTCGGTCGCGGGACTGCTCATTGCAGCCGAGGTCGTGAGGGATCTGGTTTCAAATTGTGATGATACAGACAGATAGGAGGCGGATATGAAGGTTCTTTTTATCAATGGAAGTCCCAGGCTCGGTGGAAACACGAGCATCGCGATAGACGAGATGGTGAAGGTTTTCCAACAGGATGGAATCGATACCGAAGTCATGGAAATCGGAAACCTGCCCATCCGCGGCTGCATAGCCTGCTACAGCTGTTCGAAGACGGGTAAGTGTGTCTTCGACGATGCCGTCAACAAGGCCGCCGTCAAGTTCGAGGAAGCCGATGCTCTGGTTGTCGCCACTCCTGTCTACTATGCGTCTGCGAACGGCACGCTTGTCTCTTTCCTGGACAGACTGTTCTGCAGCACCTCGTTCGACAAGACAATGAAGGTCGGAGCCTCGATCGCCGTTGCAAGGCGCGGGGGATGCTCGGCCACGTTCGACGAGCTGAACAAGTACTTCACCATCAGCGGCATGCCCGTTGCCTCCAGCCAGTATTGGAACAGCGTCCACGGTAGGCAGAAGGGGGAGGCTGTCCAGGACCTCGAGGGTCTTCAGACAATGAGAACCCTTGCCAGGAACATGGCTTTCCTGATGAAGAGCATCGCTATTGGCAAGGAAACGTACGGGCTTCCGCAGAAAGAGAAGGCAACGCCGACCCATTTCATCCGTTAGTAACCTTCCTTGCCCAAAGCTGTTTTCGATAGTATTATTATCGATGTACACATGTATCCACTCAGGAGGATGTTCAAATGAAGGAAGTTCTGATCGGTCTGGGAGCAGGCCTTATCATAGCAATCATCGTTTATCTCTGGCAGAAAATCAGCAGAAACGATCTTGAGAAGAAGTACAAGGCGGAGATCGCCCGCCTGAAGAACCTTCTCGCAGACAGAATGGACATCGAGTCCGAAGGCGTCACAAAGCTCAGAAAGGAAAACGAGGAGCTCAAGAAGGCCAACGAGAACCTGCGCATCACCAACGCCAACCTGGCACAGAAGCCGGGCAGGGCAGAGGTCCAGAGGCTTCACATCTACCAGCAGGCTGTGGACAGACTTGTCATCAACAGCCCCGGATTCGGAGCAGCCTGGCAGAGCGCCCTCAAGGAGAGCGAGGAGGAGTTTGCAAAGACATATACCGGCACACAGGCTTTCTGGAAGAAGGTCCTCCCAGGCAAGACCAATGCTAAGCTCATCTCCAACGGCGATGTCGTAGACGAGCAGTGAGCTGTTGAGAAACAGTAAGATTGACCAACACCGCCTGTTGGCATAAACTTTCATCTGTTGCCATGGTGGTGGAATGGTAGACACCGGGGACTTAAAATCCCCTGCTTGCAAAAGCGTACGAGTTCGAGTCTCGTTCATGGCAAATGAAAAGGCAGGTTTCGACCTGCCTTTTTCAGGCTCTTGCTAAAAAACGTGGGATTCATAGACAGTCCTGTTTCCTGAAATATTATTTCTTCCGCGATTGTTCATTGGCTGTGCGCCGCCTGTGCAGCGCTTTGCAC
>CADBOI010000081.1 GCA_902796335.1 uncultured Spirochaetales bacterium | reverse complement strand
TTCAGATTATCAGGCTGTGTCTGCTTTCGTCCTTCAACATCTTTTTCGGATGTAAGGTATTGGGAAGGTAGAACAGACCCATCGTTATGATCACCGGCCAGTTCTGCTGGAAGAACAGTCCCGGAAGCAGAAGCTTCAGTATCACAAGAACCAGGACCAGTCCGAACAGGACGCTGAAGCAGGTCCTGGTGAAGTGGGCTATTCTCTCTTTTCTGAACAGGCTCAGTACGGCCAAAACCAGCAGGAACGGATTGACGATCAGGATGTTCTCGTTGTACCAGGTCACGTCGTGGTTGGTGAAAAGCATCATGAACATGAGGATCGAACCCAGGATTCCGAAGATCGTGCATACCACGCACCTGTAGATGCCGCCTGCCCTCTCCAGATCGAAGAACCACAACGCAATATAGGCACCGCTCAGAACCAGACCCAGTATCACCGAGAACAGGATGTTGCTCTGGGGCTTGTCGGGAACCGTTGATTTTACAGAGCCTTCCAGCAGAACCTCGTTTCCGACATGGAAATACTCCATCACCGCCTTCTCAAGGACCTCCGGAAGGAACATCTCGTCCCACAACGTGGCCTGCTTGTCTATCACGGAGCTCTGGAGGAACTCAAGGGCCCACTGGACGAACCGGTTGGTGGAAAGGCCTCGGGATGCCTGCTGACGGAACGTCAGACCGCTTTGGGACTGGGCCCATCTCTTGAAATTGCCCTTTGTCGCCCTGTCTATGATGTCGCGCAGCCTTGTGGCGCAGTTGTCTTTGTAATGGTGGTACAGATACTCGCGGTGCTCGCGGTCCGTGTTCTCGTTGAGGAAGTTTATCACGGCCTTCTTCTGGGCGACGGTCAGCGGAAGCTCCACAACCGACACTCCTCGTCCCTCTTCCTCGAACTCCTCAAGCCTGTAGTCTATGCTCGAGGAGAGGCAGACGAACCAAAGACGTCCCATGACGAAGTTGCTTATGAACCGGTCGCTTGAGAACGAGAACGTGCCGTAGTCGAATGCGATCCTGCGGTGGTCCGGGGTCTCGACAACCAGAGCCGAATGTCCGAACCATGAATAGAGCGGACTCCCCTTGGAGATCGTCAGAAGCGAGATCTTATAGGCGTTCCACGCCGGGAGGTTGCCGTCGTCCGAAAGGTCGAAGAACCTGTCGAGCATCGGTGCCGAGTCGAACGGATGGTCCTCGCTTTCATGGTTGACGCTTATGGCGGAAACCGAAAGAAGAACGACGAGGCACAGGATGGCAACGGTCAGAACCTTGCGCATGGCACCATGATAACACAAAAAACCCCGGAAACGGGCAAAAACCTTATTCCGGGGTGATGATTGCTGAATGGTTTTCAGACTGAATCTCAGCCGTTGACCTTCTTCCTGATGACGAAGAGTGTTCCGATCATCATTGCGATGGCGATCGGGAGAACGACCAGCCAGTTCGGGATCAGACCGGCGAGGACATAGGCCACGAACGAGACAGCTGCAACTGTGATTGCGTAAGGAAGCTGTGTGTTGACGTGGTTGATGTGGTCGCAGTCGGCACCGGCGGAAGCCATGATCGTTGTATCCGAGATCGGTGAGCAGTGGTCACCGCAGACAGCACCTGCCATACATGCGGAAACACAGACGACTCCGATGGATGTTGTGATCGGGAAAACGCTGATCGTGATGGGGATCAGGATACCGAAGGTTCCCCATGAGGTTCCGGTTGAGAACGAGAGGAAACATCCGATCAGGAAGATGATTGCAGGAAGCATGACCTGGAGACCGGAAGCGGAGCCCTCGACCAGAGCGGAGACGAACTCCCTTGCTCCCAGGCTGTCTGTCATGGCCTTGAGTGTCCATGCGAAGACAAGGATCAGGATTGCGGGAACCATTGCCTTGAAACCTTCGGGCAGGCAGCTCATAAGATCCTGGGACTTCAGGACTCTTCTGAACATGTAGTAGATGACCACGATGATGAATGTGCATGCGCTGCCGAGCATCAGGCCGACAGAGGCGTCGGAATCAGAGAATGCCTCGATGACTGATGCGCCGGAGAAGAATCCGCCGCTGTACAGCATTCCGATGACACAGGCGATGATAAGGACGACAATCGGGACCACCAGGTCGATGACCTTACCGTTCTTTCTGCTCTTGTCCTTCAGGGTCTCTCCCTCGAGAACCTCGACCTTCTCAGCAAAGGCTCCGCTTCTCTTGATCATGGTGTCGATCTTCTGCTTTGCGTTTTCCTTTGTGTAGGGCTCGAACTTTCTCATCGGACCGTAGTCGAACTTCATCAGGGCAAGGCTGATCATCATGACAATGGTCAGAATTGCGTAGAAGTTGAACGGAATGGCCTTGACGAACAGCTGGAATCCGCTGACACCGGAATCCTTGACGAAGCCCGAAACAGCTGCTGCCCATGATGAAACAGGGGCAATGATGCAGATCGGGGCTGCCGTTGCATCGATCAGGTAGCTGAGCTTCTCCTTGGAGATGCCGTGCTTGTCGGCGACAGGTCTCATGACGGAACCGACTGTCAGACAGTTGAAGTAGTCGTCGATGAAGATCAGAACGCCGAGAGCGATCGTGGCCAGCATTGCGCCGGTCTTTGTCTTGATGTGCTCAGATGCCCAGCGTCCGAAAGCCTCGGATCCGCCGGCCTTGTTCATCATGGCGACGATTGCACCGAGAAGAACGAGGAAGATGAGGATTCCGACGTTGTAGGAGTCAGCGACCGATCCTACGAAACCGTCCTGGAAGACATGGACCAGGGTTCCCTCGAAGCCGAATCCGCTGTAGAGAAGACCACCGATGAGGATTCCGATGAACAGAGAGGAATAGACCTCTTTGGTGACAAGTGCCAGTCCGATAGCGACTACAGGCGGAAGAAGAGCCCAGGCCGTATAGGAAAGATCCTTGCCGGATGCTGCGGCAACGATCAGCAGCACTACGATGATGACTGTGAAGACGATTTTGGCTATCGTCCCTTTCTTAATGGTAGAACCCATAAAAAAACCTCCCGAAACCGCGTCATGACACCTACCATGACACCATTTCAGAAGGCTGAACAAGTGTAACGATAGCTCTCCGCATTTCTGCGACAGTCTGCAGGATGTTCTCCTGCAGCCCGGATGCCTCGCGCCCCAGGCGGGCCCTCGGCTCCTCGGCGGTCTCCCCTTCCGCTGCCTGCCGTTTCCTGAAAACAGCCAGCTACTCTTTGAAACCGCACCTCTATCATGAACTAGAGTTTCCTGATGGAAATGTTATGAAACAGCCCCCTTTGTGTCAACACCACAGAGGATATTATTTCAATATATGTGCATAGATATGCAGAAACCTGTGCTCAGCAGAGCTCGGCTACAGCCTCGACCTCGACCTTGGCTCCCTTGGGAAGTGCTGCAACCTGGAAGCATGAGCGTGCAGGCTTGTGGTCGCCGAACGCCTTGGCGTAGACCTCGTTGAAAGCTGCGAAATCCTTGATGTCCGAAAGGAAGCATGTGGTCTTCAGGACCTTGCACATGCATGATCCGGCGCTCTGAAGCACCAGGGACAGGTTCTCCAGAGCCTGCTCCGACTGGACCTTGATGTCGGCGTCCATGTCGCGTCCAAGCTGTCCTGAGGTGAAAACGAGATTGCCTGAAACCGTTGCGTGGCAGTACGGTCCGATTGCGGCAGGTGCCTTGTCACTGAAAATGGTCTTCATATCATTATCCTCCGATTAATTGTTTTCAAACTGAATCACATGAGTCCGGTGATCTTTCCGTTGTCGTCGATGTCTATCACAGTTGCCTGCGGGACCTTGGGAAGACCCGGCATGGTCATGATCTCGCCGGTGTAGACCACCACGAAGCCCGCTCCGGCGCTTGCCTTCACGTCACGTACGGACACGGTGAAACCTTCCGGAGCACAGAGCTTCTTGGGATCGTCAGAGAAGCTGTATTGTGTCTTGGCCATACACACGGGAACATTTGTGAACCCCATGGCCTCAAGCTTCCTGATCTTGGTCTTCACGCCTGCGGCATAGGAGACGCCGGAGCCTCCGTAGATCCTCGTGACAATCTTTGAGATCTTCGTCTCAAGCGGGTCATCGTCCGCATAGGTGAGTTCCACAGAGCTCGGGATGTCACAGAGCCTGACAATCTCCCTGGCAAGGGCCTTTCCGCCCTCGCCTCCTTTGGCCCAGACCTCGGAAAGGACCGCGTTCACGCCAAGCTCGGCACAGCGCCTTGAGACAAGGTCCAGCTCAGCCTCCGTGTCCGTCGGGAAGCGGTTGACGGCAACCACGCACGGAACCTTGTAGACGCCGGTCATCACACCGACATGTCTGAGCAGGTTCGGAAGACCCTTCTCAAGCGCATCAAGGTCCTCGGTTCCCAGATTGTCCTTCTTCAGTCCGCCGTGCATCTTCAGTGCCCTGATTGTGGCAACCACGACAACGGCAGACGGCCTCAGGCCTGTGGTCCTGCACTTGATGTCCATGAACTTCTCGGCACCAAGGTCGGCTCCGAATCCGGCTTCCGTGATCACATAATCGCCGCACTTTAGGGCCATTCTGGTTGCAAGAACCGAGTTGCAGCCGTGGGCAATGTTCGCAAACGGACCTCCGTGTATGAATGCAGGCGTTCCTTCCAGACTCTGAACCAGATTTGGCTTCAAGGCCTCCTTGAGGATGGCCGCCATTGCTCCCTGGGCCTTGAGGTCAGATGCAGTGACGGGAGTCCCGTCATATCTGTAACCGATGATTATCCTTCCCAGCCTTGCCTTCAGGTCTGCGATCGAGGACGACAGACAGAGGATCGCCATTACCTCGGAAGCCACCGTGATGTCGTAGCCGTCCTCACGGGGACATCCGTTCTTGGCTCCGCCCAGGCCGTCCACCACAAAGCGCAGCTGACGGTCGTTCATG
>CADBOI010000080.1 GCA_902796335.1 uncultured Spirochaetales bacterium | reverse complement strand
CGCAGAGCTCTTGAGGAGCCGATGCGCCAGATCGCCGAGAACGCCGGAGAGGATGGAGCAATCATCGCCGACAAGTGCAAGAACAGCGACAAGGGCGTCGGTTACGATGCAAACAACGACAAGTGGGTCAACATGGTCGAAGCCGGAATCATCGATCCGGTCAAGGTCACAAGAAGCGCACTTCAGAATGCCGCAAGCATCGCCGCTCTGATTCTCACAAGCGAGTGTGCAATCACCGACATTCCCGCTCCGGAGCCACCGGCACCGGCAGGGAACCCCGGCATGGGCATGATGTAATCGCCTGCTTATTCGGGTAATGAGGAAAGGCTCACAGGTAACTGTGGGCCTTTTGTTTGACAATATATTGATATATGTGTATTTTTATAGAAGCATTTTGCATAACACGAATAAAGTGAGGAAAACATATGTATTCATTGATTCTTGCAATGGGAATGGGCGCACAGACAGCCAGTGACGGAGCAGCTGCCGGCGGTTCAATGGTCACCACCCTTATCACCTTCGGTGTCATCATCCTGATCTTCTACTTCCTTATCATCAGACCTCAGAAGAAGAGAGACAAGGAAGCCAAGGACATGATCGCAGCCATCAAGAAGGGCGACAAGGTTGTCACAATCGGCGGTATCAGAGGAACAGTTGCAGTCGTCAAGGACAGCACCGTCATTCTCAAGGTCGATGATAACACCAGAATCGAGTTCAACAAGAACGCCATCTCCGCTGTTCTGAACAAGAAGGAAGAGACTGTCGTCGAGAAGCCTGCCAAGAAGAGCGCGGACAAGGAAAAGATCGAGAAGGTCGAGAAGCCGGCTGTCGAAGCTCCAAAGGCTGAAGAGCCCAAGGCAGAGGAAGCTGCAGAAAAGGCAGAGAACTGAGATTGAAAAATGAGAAAGACTGAACGCATCCTGATTGCGGTGGTCGCCATCGCAATCTGTGTTTGGTTTCTTTTTCCTACTATCAGGTGGTACGCCTTTGTATCGCCGGAGGACAAAGCCCTGACAACGGGCAGCAGCCTCCAGGTCAGGGAATACTCCCAAGGACAGGCCAGAACCGCACTCCGCTACATGGAGGAAAACGGTTCTTCTGCGGTTCCGAAGGAGTATTCTTTTGTAATAGACCTCGCAAAGGCCCAGAACAAGGGAAAGGGAACCTCTAAGACTGAAATCAGAACATGCTCCGATGTCCTGCAGGCATTTTCCACAACCTCGGATGACGGGCAGGCTTTCCTGTCTGCCGTCGAGGGCCATTACAGGGAATATGTCCAGGGTCTCAAGGAGCTTTCATCAAAAGCCCTCCAGCTTGGTCTGGACCTCAAGGGCGGCATGAGCATCCTGCTCGATGTGGAAGCCTCCTCCCTGGCAGAAAAGCTCGGACATGAACCGTCTGAGGCCGAGCTTTCCGCCGCCATCGACGAGGATATTGAGATTCTCAAGAACAGAATCGACCAGTTCGGAATGGCTGAGCCGGAAATCCGCAAGCAGGGAACCGACCAGATCCTCATCGAGCTTGCCGGAACTCCGGATCCGGAAAGGGTGGATGCATTCCTCAAGGGAAAGGGCGCTCTTGCGTTCCATCTTGCGGATACCCTGAGCACCCAGAGGGCCGCGGCCTACTACGAGCAGAATCCTGACGAGTACAAGGCTCTGGTCAATGCTCTGGAGAACAATCTGCCCGTCACGCAGCCTTCATTCATCCCGTCCGACAGGATGATTGCGGGAACATTTGCCACCGATGCTTATGGCATCGAGCAGCTGACCGGAATTGTCGTCATCTACAGGAAGGCCGCTTTGGATGGCGGATATCTCCTTTCCGCAGAGAAGAGCAAGGACAGCACAAGCAGCCAGCCGATCGTTGCCTTCAAGATCAGCAGCGAAGGCGGAAGCATCTTCTACGACTTCACCAAGGCCCATATCGGACAGCCTCTGTCAATAGTGATGGACGGTCACGTGAAGAGTGTCGCCACTATCCGTGACGCCCTGTCGACCAATGTCCAGATTTCCGGTTTCTCGGAAGAAGAGGCGGAGAACCTTGCCATCATCCTCAAGACGGCATCCCTGCCTGTCTCCGTCACGGTTTCAAGCCAGCAGACCGTGGGAGCCTCCCTCGGAGAGGACTCCGTCAGAATCGGTCTCAAGGCCATCATCTTCGGATTCATTCTGGTTGTGATCATCATGATCGCCCTTTATGCGGGAAGCGGAATAATCGCCGACATCGCCCTTGTCATGAACCTCGTGATCATGATCGCAACGCTTGGCGGTTTCGGATCGACCCTCACTCTTACGGGAATCGCAGGTCTGATCCTGTCCGTGGGAATGGCCGTGGATGCGAACGTGATCATCTTCGAGAGGATCAAGGATGAGCTCAAGGCGGGCAGCCTCCCCAAGAAGGCGGTCTCGGTCGGCTTCTCAAAGGCCCTGTGGACCATCCTGGACTCGAACATCACCACGATCATCGCCGCCGTTGTTCTGATTGTCTTCGGATCGAGTGCGGTTAAGGGCTTCGCCACCACACTTGCCATAGGAATCGTCAGTTCTCTGTTCACATCCCTGTTTCTGAGCCATCTTCTGATGGATCTGGTTGTGGGTGAGAAGATCTCCATCTCCTGGAGAAGGGGGCAGTGGAAATGAAGAAGCTTACATTCAATGTCGTAAGACACAAGGCCATATACCTGGGCATTGCCCTTGCCCTGGTCGTGCTCAGTCTTTCAATGGTGATCTTCAGGGGTTTCAACCTTGGAATAGATTTCGAGAGCGGACTTTCCATCTCGATCAGGATCGATGATTCAGGCGTGGGAATCGAGGATGTCAGGCGGTCTCTCAGCAGGCTGGACGGCGTAAGGGTCCAGAATGTGGGTTCCTCGGATGACGGCCGTTACCAGATAAGGGTAAAGCTGGCGGAGGGCCAGAACCAGCGTGACATGGAGAACCGCATCAACGGCATGCTCGGAGCCAGATTCAATTCTGTCACACAGCTGGAGAGCAGCTTCATCGGAGCGAAGTTCTCCTCAAGTCTGATCACGGGATCCATCAAGGCTGTGGCCATAGCGCTTGCTCTGATCCTTGTCTATGTCTGGATCAGGTTCAGGGTTGCCTATGCCATCAGCTCAATCCTCGCCCTGATCCACGATGTCATTCTCATGCTCGGCTTCATCAGCATTGTCGGGTTTGAGATCTCATCCACGACAATTGCCGCAATCCTTACCATCATCGGATACTCTCTGAACAACACCATCGTCATTTTCGACAGGGTTAGGGAGAAGATCAGGGAAGACTACAGACAGGAGATCTCAACGGTCATGGATTACGGTGTGAACAGCTCGCTTACCAGAACCACATACAGCAGCATAACCACACTTCTTGCTGTGATTCCGCTTGCAATCCTCTCGACAGGTGATGTGAGAAGCTTTGCAATCTGCATGATCTTCGGTGTCATAGTCGGAACATATTCTTCGAACTTCGTCGCCACAAACATCCTTTATCTTCTCGGAAGGATCGAGACCTTCGACATCATGAAGAAGGAGGAGGAAGAAGACCTTTCGGATGCCGCGATGGCTAAGCGCATGCTCGCGGAGGATGAGAAGGGACGCAGGAAGAAGAACAAGGGCGAAGGCGGACCCAAGATCCTTGTCTGAGGAATGATGCCATGAAAGTGATCAGAAGCAAGGTTATCGGCTACTGCTTCGGTGTTGCTAACACCATAGACAAGGCTGAGCAAAGCATAGAGTTTTCCCGTGAGAAGAACATTCCGTGCTACAGCATCGGGTCGATCATCCACAACAAGGATGTGGTGAAGCACTTCGAGGACCTTGGGATGGTCACTACATCAAGTCCGCAGGGGAAGGAGCCGGGGGTCGCTCTTGTGAGGGCCCACGGCATTCCCGATGCACTTAGAAGAGAGTATGAAGATGCCGGTTTCTCTCTGGTTGATTCAACTTGTCCGATAGTCGCAAAAGGGGCTGATACAATAAGAAATGCCGCATCAAAGGGATTCCGTACTATCATTATCGGTGTAAGCGGACATGCTGAGACTGTCGGTCTTCAGGGTGTAGAGACGGAGAAAGGCAAGGTTGTCCCGTCGATTCTGCTGTGCAGCGTCCGCGATGCCGTTGACCTTGTTGCCTCCGGAATCATAGACCCGGATGAGAAAATCGTCGTTGTTGTACAGACAACATTCCCGGAGTCCGGTTTCCAGCAGATAAGGGAGGTCCTGAAAGGAGCCTTCCGGAAAATCCGTTTCTCCAACAAGCCGTGCGGCGCAACAGCCAAGAGACAGAAGGCTGCCATTGAGATGGCAGGGGAGTGCGATGCCGTCATCGTGATCGGGGGAAGGGACAGCGAGAACACGTGGAACCTTGCCCGGGTTGTCGAGAAACAGACCGGCAAACCTGTCTTCTGCATAGAGAATTCTGATGACCTGAACGGGGATCTTATCAAGAGACTTTCCGGGTTTCCGACGGTTGGCATCTGCAGCGGTTCTTCAACTCCCACGGCCACGATAAAGAAGGTCGAGGAGCTGCTCGAGCGCATTTAAGGCTTGCGGATTCCCTTTTTGACATATATCTTAGGATAGTGATAGGAGACGTTCATATGAACCTTCCCAACAAACTGACAATAACCAGACTGGTTATGGCTCCGCTTTTCTTTGCGGTATTCTTCCTGCAGGATCTGTTTCCGTCCATGTGTCCCTGCATATACGGCGCTCTTCTGGTGATTATGTACGTGGTCATGGAGTTCACGGATCTTCTTGACGGTAAGATTGCAAGGAGCAGGAAACTGGTCACGGACCTGGGCAAGGTTCTCGATCCGTTTGCCGATGTCATATGCCATCTGACTTTCTTCACATGCCTTCTTTCCGTAGGCATCATGCCCGTATGGGCTTTCGTGCTCATTCTGTGGAGGGAGTTTGCGCAGAGCTTCACAAGAATGCTCATGATGGGAACAGGCAAAGCCATGGCCGCAAATATCTTCGGCAAGGCCAAGACCTGCCTTTATGCGTTCTCATGCATCTGTGGTTTCACTTACAGGATTCTCTGCGCATTTGCCGTTGAAGGCAGAATCATGAGTATTTTCCAGGTGGCCCTTCCTGTCATTTTCGCTCTTGCGGCGATTTCATCTGTGCTCTCCTACGTCATCTACGTGAGGGAGATTGTCAGAAGCAAGGCACTGTCCGGGATGACAAGGTAAGCAGATATTCCAGGATGCTTTCAGGGACGAGCTCTTTCAGCTCGTCCTTTTTGTTGTCGGCTAGGGCCTGTCTGGCAAGGGCTGACGAGATGTAT
>CADBOI010000079.1 GCA_902796335.1 uncultured Spirochaetales bacterium | reverse complement strand
GGAGAGCTATGTATTAATGCTTCTAACTGTCAAACAGAACGAAGAGTATTACAGGCCGATGCACAGCGCATCGGCCTTTCTTTTGCAGTAGATGAAGGAGTTTTAGGATGAAAGGAAAAGAACCTATTTTTCGCGGAGCTGCAACAGCGTTGGTCACACCGTTCACAGAGACCGGTGTAGATTACGAGAACTTCGGACGACTCATCGACTGGCAGATTGAAAGTGGAATCGATGCCCTGGTAATCGCCGGAACAAGCGGTGAGGGCTCCACACTTTCAGACGCAGAGCACAAAGAGGTCATCAGATTCGCGGTCGAGAGAGTCGACCACAGAGTCCCCGTCATTGCAGGAACAGGATCGAACGAGACCCCGTATGCAATCGAGCTTTCACAGTATGCCTGCAAGGTCGGAGCCGACGGACTTCTGATCGTCACACCGTATTACAACAAGGCAACCCAGAAGGGACTTGTTAAGATGTACACACAGATTGCCGATGAGACCGACAAGCCGATCATTCTGTACAACGTTCCGTCCAGAACGGGAGTCAACATCGAGCCCAGGACATATGTCGAGCTTGCAAGACACGACAGGATTGTCGGAATCAAGGAAGCCAACGGCAACATCTCCAAGATTGTCGAGACGGCCGCTCTTGTCGGAGACAGACTGGACATGTACAGCGGAAACGACGACCAGATCATCCCGATTCTTTCTGTCGGAGGACAAGGTGTCATCTCCGTTCTCTCCAACATCATGCCGGCTGAGACAAGCCGCATGTGCCATCTGTTCTTCGAGGGCAAGGTCCAGGAAGCTGCCAAGATGCAGATGGATCTGATTCCGCTGATCAACGCACTGTTCTGCGAGGTCAACCCGATTCCTGCAAAGGCCGCTGTCTCTGCACTTGGATTCGGAAAAAACATCCTCAGACTGCCTCTTACAGAGATGGAGAGCGAGCACGAGGCCAACCTCCTGCAGCTGATGAGATATCACGGAATACTCGGTTGATCGGAGCGCCTGATGAGAGTAATTGTCAACGGAATCACAGGAAGGATGGGCCAGATCATCAAGGCTCTGGCAGAAAAGGGCTTTGCCGGATCTGTTTTCGCAGCAGGAGTCAGTCCTGATGTGACAAAGGACGAAGGCAACATCCACAGCAGTTTCAACACTTGCACGGAAGATGCCGATGTGGTTGTGGACTTCTCGTTCCACGGTGGGGTTAAGGAACTTCTGGACTTCTGCGTCAGCAGGAAGCTTCCCGTGGTGGTGGCAACAACAGGCCATACTCCACAGGAGTTCGATCTGATAAGGAAGGCATCTGAGGTGATTCCCGTGTTCCACAGCGCCAATATGTCCATCGGAGTGGCTGTCCTTGCAGACCTTGCAAAGAAAACTGCCGCGGCTTTCCCCGATGCCAACATAGAGATTGTGGAGACCCATCACAACCAGAAGCTCGATGTCCCCAGCGGGACAGCGCTTCTTCTTGCAGATGCAATCCGTCAGGCACGACCCGAAGGTGTCTACAACATCGGACGTCATGAGAACGGAAAACGCACTGATCAGGAGATAGGAATCCATTCACTTAGAATTGGAAATGTAGTTGGAATCCATGAGATTCTGGTCTCCACTGGTAACGAGACTATCACTTTGAAGCATGAGGCCCACTCGAGGGCCCTGTTCGGCGAAGGTGCCCTAAGGGCTGCAGCTTTCCTGGTAGGAAAGAAGCCCGGACTCTACAACATGAAGGATATGGTCGGATGAACGCTCAGCAGATTATCGAATACATAGCAAAGTCGGAGAAGAAGACTCCGGTAAGGCTTTTCGTAAAGGAGAAGCAGAGCATAGATTACGGCAGTGCCAAGGTTTTCGGCGCAGGAGACAAGATCGTCTTCGGTGACTGGAAGGAACTTGGTCCTATTATTGAGGCCAACAGGGATAAGATCGAGGACATCGTGATCGAAAACGATGCCCGCAATTCTGCAATCCCAATGCTGGACAAGAAAAAAATCAACGCCCGCATCGAGCCGGGTGCGATCATCCGCGAGCAGGTGCAGATAGGGGACAGGGCCGTTATCATGATGGGAGCCATTATCAACATCGGAGCTGTAGTCGGTGAAGGCACCATGATAGACATGGGTGCTGTACTTGGAGGAAGGGCCACCGTCGGCAAGAACTGCCACATCGGAGCAGGAGCCGTGCTGGCCGGAGTGATCGAGCCTGCATCGGCACAGCCTGTGAGAGTGGGTGACGGAACCCTTGTGGGTGCCAATGCCGTTGTGATCGAGGGCGTTCAGATCGGAAAGAACTGCGTGGTGGCAGCAGGTGCCGTTGTTATCGAGGATGTTCCGGACAACATGGTCGTAGCTGGCTGTCCTGCCAGGATCATCAAGGAAAAAGACGACAAGACCAACTCAAAGACCGCTCTTGAGTCGGCTCTGAGGACCCTTTGACGGAGAGATAAGTGAACAAGACCGTACCGTTTACATTGGAGCAGGCACAGGCCTGGCGTGACAGATTCGGAACTCCTTTCTATGTATATGATGAGAGTGCGATCAGAAAGACCGTCTCTGATGTACAGAAGGCATTCTCCTGGAACAAGGGTTTTTGCGAGTGCTTTGCCGTCAAGGCAACACCGACTCCGGCCATCATCAGGCTTCTGGCTTCCATGGGTTGCGGAACCGACTGCGCATCAATTTCGGAGCTTGCAATCAGCAAGGCATCCGGACTGAGCGGACGCAGGATAGTTCTGACTTCAAACGAGACCTCTGACGATACATACAGAAGCGCTGTGGAGCTTGGTGCCATCGTCAACCTTGACGACATCACCCAGATCGATGTCCTTGAGAAGGCTGCGGGAATTCCGGATACCGTGTGTCTGAGGGTCAACCCCGGTTCATTCTCGTTCACTAGCGGAATCATGGGGAACCTTCAGGATTCCAAGTTCGGACTGACAAAGGACCAGCTTTTCGAAGCCTATTCAATATTGAAAAAGAAGAATGTGAAGCATTTCGGGCTTCACTGCATGGCGGCATCCTGCTGCATGGACGGAACCTATTATCCCCTTCTGGCCGAGATGCTGTTCAACCTGGTTGTTGAAATTAAGGAAAAACTCGGCATACAGATCGAGATCGTGGACTTCGGCGGAGGAGTGGGAATCCCTTACAGGGAGACCGAAAAGGCCGTCGACATCCTGTCTGTCGGTGCGAAGGTTAAGGAAGTCTATGACTCCATCCTTGTTCCCCAGGGCATGGAGGTTGCAATCTACACGGAAATGGGACGCTTCATCACAGGCCCTCACGGATACCTTGTGACATCAGTGCGCGGTTTCAAACATATTTATAAGGAATATGTCGGGCTTGATGCCACTGCATGTGACCTCATCAGGCCGGCCATGTACGGCGCATACCATCACATCACCGTTCTGGGCAAGGAAAACGCTCCTAAGGACACTACTGTGGATGTGGTCGGAGGTCTGTGCGAGAACAACGACAAGTTCGCCATAGACAGGGCTCTTCCAAATGTCGATTACGGTGACATACTCGTGATCCATGATGCAGGAGCCCATGGAAGGTCCATGGGATACAACTACAACGGAATGCTGCGCTGCGGCGAGCTTCTGATGGACGGGAAGGGCGAGGTGAAGCTGATCAGAAGGTCAGAATCTCTGGACGATCTCTTTTCCACATTCGATGTGGATTCTGAATTCAATTACTGAGGTTGCGATGAAAGACAGGCTCAACAGTGCGGTTTACGGTCTCAAAAGAAGTGCCATCAGGGAGTTCTCGCGCCTTGCCAAGGAAACTCCCGGCTGCGTTGCTCTGACTCTGGGCGAGCCTGACTTCGACACTCCGGCTCCTATCAGACAGATGGCCGAGGCTTCCCTTGAGAACCACGAGACCCATTACATCGAAAACAGCGGTCATTACGCGCTCAGGAAGAAGATTTCCGAATTCGAGAAAGAAAAGCATGGTTTTGAATGCTCTCCAGACCAGGTGACAGTCACATCTGGAGCTACGGAAGCTCTGTTCGTGGCGCTCTATGGCGTTCTGAATCCCGGAGACGAGGTCATAATTCCCACACCTGCATTCGTTCTCTACGAGGAGATCGTCAAGCTTGCACGTGGTGTCACCGTCCATCTCGATATAAGCAAAACGGATTTCCAGATTCGTGAAGATGACCTGAAATCTCTTCTGACAGAAAGAACCAAGGCCATTGTTCTTAATTCTCCAAACAATCCCACGGGAACGATTCTTGATGAAGTGTCGCTGAAGGCGGTCCATGACTTTGCAAAGGAGAATGACATATTTGTCATATGCGACGATGTCTATAGGGAGCTTGTCTACACAGACGGCTACCACAGCTTCACTGAGTTCGAGGATGTGAGGGACAGAACGTTCCTTGTGCAGAGTTTTTCGAAGCCCTATGCGATGACAGGCTGGAGAATGGGATATCTGATCTCACCTTCTGTTCTTGTGCAGCCACTTCAGCTTGTACACCAGTTCGTTGTGGTATCCACACCGGCACCGTTCCAGAAGGCAGCCATCAGGGCACTTGATTTCGACCCGGTGGAACTCAAGGAAACATACAGGAAGAGAAGGGCATACATGCTTTCTCGCCTGAAGGAGATGAATCTTGATCTTCCCGATCCAAAGGGTGCCTTCTACATGTTTCCTTCCATAAAGGCATTCGGCCTTGATTCGGCCACTTTCTGCAGGAGGATGATTTCCGAAGCCGGTCTTGCGGCGACTCCGGGCTTCTGTTTCGGATCGGACGACCACATACGGCTTACGTACTGCTATTCCGACGACCAGCTGAAGGAAGGTCTGGACAGGCTTCAGGCTTTCATCGGAAAACTAGAGAGGAGCAGATGATGGACTACCTTGCACGCGCAGAGCAGCTTGAAGACAGACTTCGTGGGATCAGGCAGGACCTTCACAGGCATCCTGAGATCGGAAACCACGAGTTCTATACCAGCAGTCTCATTGAGAGGACGCTGAAGGAGCTCGGCTTTGAAGTCACCCACATGTTGGACACAGCCCTTGTGGGGCGGATGAAATTCGCAGAAGGCGGAAAGACTGTTGCTCTAAGAGCCGACATGGACGCACTACCTGTCACCGAAGCAACAGGATGCGGATTTGAATCCGAGAATCCGGGCATGATGCATGCATGCGGCCATGACATTCACATGACTGCGGCACTCGGGACTGCTATGCTTCTTTCCGAGAACAGGGAGAACCTCAAAGGCGAGGTGGTCCTTCTGTTCGAACCGGATGAGGAAGGCTCAGGCGGAGCGAAGAGAATGATAGAGAAGGGTGCCATGAAGGGTGTTGATGCAGTCTTCGGCGGCCATGTCACACCTGACCTCCCGCTTGGAACCGTCGGTGTGATGTACGGCAAGTTCTATGCCGCATCCGATGTAATCACAGTCCATGTTCATGGAAAGTCCTGTCATGGGGCCACTCCTGAAAAGGGCCACGATGCGCTTCTTGCGGCTTCCGGGATGGTCACCGGCCTTACATCGCTCAGACCTTCGTCAGGAGACAGGGCGGTTCTTACAATAGGACAGTTCGAAAGCGGAACGGCCTGCAACGTCATAGCTGACGAGGCGTTCTTCAAGGGCATTGTCAGGACTCTGGGAAACACAGACCGTCTTGAGATGAGGCAGATGATCCGGGACGTTGTTGATACTGTAAGCAAGAAGTACGGTGTTAAGACTGACCTTGAGATCGGTTATTCCTATGCAGGTGTTGTTAATACGGAAAACGAGACAAGGGTTCTGGAAAGCAGCGCACAGAGTCTTTTGGGAAAGGAGAAGGTCGTCAGGATTTCCGAGCCGTCGATGACCACCGAGGATTTCGGCTATTTCATCGACGAGTGCTGCGGAACTTTCTGCAACATAGGGGCAGGGTGCACACAGCCTCTGCATTCACCGACTTTCATTCCTGATGTCCGTGCCGCCGTCATAGCCAGTGCCGTATACGCCAAGACCATAGACAATTACCTCAAATAAGTCTGATTGACGTTGTGTCAATCCCTGTTTCTCAATATAATTGTCTCAATGACGTTGACAGATAATGCCAGATTGGTCGAAGCCATTCTGTTTCTTGAGAATGAACCTCTAACAGTTGAGCACATAGGTAAGATCACCGGTCTTTCCGACAAGGACATATCCGATGCCCTTTCGGAGATTTCCGAATCCTACTACGAGGACAACCACGGACTTGCCCTGGTTGAGAACGCCGAGTCCTACAGCTTTGTCCCGGTCTCCAGCCTGAACGACAAGCTCAGGTCCTGCTATGGACGCAAGATCGACAAGCGCCTTTCCAAGGCTGCTCTGGAGACATTGTCCATAGTCGCCTATGCCCAGCCCATCACCCGTGGCGAGATCACAAAGATCAGAGGCGTCGTGTCGGATTCCATCATCAGGATCCTGCGCGAGCGCGACTACATCAAGGTTGTAGGCCGCAAGGACATACAGGGTCATCCATGTCTTTACGGAACAACGAGAAAATTCCTGTACACATTCAAGCTGGATTCGATCAGCGAGCTTCCGAGGCTCTCCGAAATCGACAGACAGCGTTTCGAGAAGGAAGAAAATGAGAATTGAATATCCCATCAGACTCCAGAGCTACCTCTCCAAATGCGGAGTCGGTTCAAGACGCGGCTGCGAGGCACTGATCACCGAGGGCCGCGTCATGGTCAACAACAAGGTCGTCATCGAGCTTGGGACCAAGGTAAACGAGAACGACATAGTCTATGTGGACGATGTCCTTGCCGAGCCGGAGGAGAGGTCCTATTACTTCGCACTTAACAAGCCCCGTGGATTCGTCTGCACCAACCACGACCCCAACGAGAAGGCCTATGCAAGGGACCTTATCGATGTTCCTGAGAAGAACCTTCTTTTCAACGTGGGAAGGCTGGACAAGGATTCCCAGGGTCTGATTCTTTTCACCAACGACGGGGACTTCGCCAACCTGATAATGCACCCGTCCTCGGAGACCGAGAAGGAATACATCGTCCGAACTGACAGGGACATTGCCAAGAAGGACATGGACGATGCCTACCGTGGCCTTGTAAAACCCTATAGAATAAGATCATATAAGATGATTTCCAAAAGAGAGGTGAGTGTGGTCCTGACCGAGGGAAAGAACCGGGAGATCAGGAACATGTTCGACATCCTGGGCTATGAGGTCAAGAAGCTCACAAGAATCCGCATAGGATGCGTGAAACTTGAGGATCTGCCCACCGGTCAGTACAGAAAGCTCACCAAGGCCGAGGTCGCAGGACTTGAGAAGGAAGCCAAGGGAGGGAAGAGATGATCGTTGCCATAGACGGACCTGCCGGAGTCGGAAAAAGCTCCATTGCAAAGATGGTCGGAAACAAGCTGGGACTCTACTATCTGAACTCAGGAAACTTCTATAGGGGAGTCACTTACCGAGTCCTTCATCTGGGACTTGATCCGAATGACAGGGAGACCTGCATCAGGACGGCAAAGGAGGCTCTGTTCGATGTGGTGGACGGTCATTTCTACCTTGACGGACAGAATGTCGAGGACGAGCTCCATACTCCGGCAATCGACCTGTGGGCTTCCAAGATATCGGTCATTCCAGAAGTCAGGGCCATTGTCAACGAGAGGATCCATGAGCTTACAAGAAAGCTGGACATCATCGCCGAGGGCAGGGACATGACCACTGTGGTATTTCCAGATGCCGAGTTCAAGTTTTTCTTCGATGCAAAGCCGGAGGTGAGGGCCAAACGGCGCTTTGACCAGAACCCGTCGGCCATGGAGTACGACAAAGTGCTTGCCGAGATCAACGAACGTGACCAGATTGACAGGAACAAACCGGTCGGAGGGCTTAAAATAGCCCCGGATGCCATATATATAGATACTTCATACTTGACCATAAATGAAGTTTGTGAGAAAGTTGTAAACGCCATAAAAGG
>CADBOI010000078.1 GCA_902796335.1 uncultured Spirochaetales bacterium | reverse complement strand
GGGCGCCAAGGCTTAAGGCCGCGCCCCGCCTGGCATGTGCAAAGCGCTGCACAGGCAACCCACAGCCAATGAACAATCGTGTAGGAATAATGCAAAAGCAATTTAGGTATCATTTCCCAGAGTAGCCATTCAATTGGGATTGCGTCTGGAAAAGACGCCTTATCAGATGTCCGCGAAGGTATAGGTGTGCTTTCCGCGGGCCTTTGATTCATAAAGGGCCGTGTCACACTTGGCAAACAGATTTATCGCATCTGTTGAATCTGATCCATGGGCAATGCCCACACTGACAGAATACGAAGGCAGATTGTCGCGCGAATTTCCCAGTTCGTCGTTTATGTGTTTGATCTTGGACGAAATCAGATTTTTTGCAGACTTGGGTGCGTGGACCATCAGGACAACGAACTCATCTCCACCGATTCTGCATACATAATCATCAGATCTGAAGTTTTCTTTCAGCACTCTGGCAACATTTCTTATGGCCTCGTCCCCGGCGCCATGGCCGTAGTTATCGTTGATGGTTTTGAAGTTATCAACATCGAACAGCAGCATGTATGTGCTTTCAAGATCTATGCTTGAAAGAAGCAGATCATATCCTGCGCGGTTGTAGAGTCCGGAAAGCTCATCGTGTGAGGCTCTGAAACTCAGACTCTCAAGGCTTTTCCTGTAGACTTCATACATCTTGTTGTAGGCCTTGGCCAGATAGCGGAATTCAACAGCACCGCCTTCGGGAATTGGACTGTCTTCCTTGATACGGTCAACAGCATTCAGGACAGGATGGATACCAAGCTTTGTGGTAAGCCAGACAAGGATTACAATTCCGAAAGTCTGAAGGATTATCACAACGCGGACAAGCTTCAGCTCATTGCTGAGGGCAGCCATGGCATCCTCATCCTTGTCGTATGCCATCTTCTCAAGCTCCTCAAGACTGATGGTCATGTTTTCCCTAATCAGGTACTTATGATTGTAATATTCGTCATTCAAAACCATTTCGGTTGCAAGACGCATCTTCTCCTGCGGTGACAGGGCCTTGTCACTGTCGGATAGTTCTATCGACTGCAGCAGTTCCGGATAATCAGTATACCCTTTGGCCTCGATGACAAGTTTCATGGCATAGTATTCGGTGTTCATCAGTGCCAGAGATTCCTTCATTGCATCCTTGAGAACTTTCAGAGCCTCCTCGCTGGCAGTGCCGGTAGACATGCGAGAGATGGCCTCCTCTCTGTGATGGGCAATGAAAGCCTCATCAAAGTATTCTTGGACGAATCTCATGTCCGCCGTGACTGTGAATCTCTGCACCTTCTCCGTCAGATAGTCGGATGCATCCATAAGCTCGCGAGCCGCCTTGCGGAGCTCGATCTGCTGCTCGGAGGTCTCGGTCACGCGCCTGAAGCTTGAAGACAATCTGAATGTAGACACAAACATAAGAGCGGAAACCAGAACGGCTCCGATGATGAGACTGATGTTGATTGTCCTTAATGAGATTCCTTTATGATTATTTGTACCCAATGCCATACAAGGAAATATGATAGTATTTTACTAATTTTTGCTCAAGTGGGGGTGAATTGTCGGCTTTTTATTAGAGGTCAGGCTTTTTCAGAAAAAGTGATGCCGTTTTTGCCGTTGCGTTTTCTTTCGTAGAGGGCACGGTCAGCCCGCTCGAACAGTTCCTTTGCATCCGTATCCTCGGATCCCATCACGGCACCCACACTGACAGAGACAGGAGGGAGACTGTCGGACGAATCGGCCAGCTCGGCGTTTATCTGGGCAACTCTGTCTATGATTATCTGCCTCTGGTCATCGTCCGTATTTGCAATGAATACGACGAACTCGTCGCCTCCGATTCTGCAGACATAGTCGTTGGAACGGAAGTTGCCCTTGATTGTCTTTGCAACCTTCTGAAGGACCTTGTCTCCGACTTCATGACCGTAGTTGTCGTTGATTGATTTGAACGAATCCACATCGATGACCAGAAGATACGTGTTGGACAGGTCCAACGTTGAGAGAAGGAAGTTGTACCCAGCCCTGTTGTGGAGAGAGGTAAGGCTGTCATGGGTTGCCTTGTAGATTTCCTTTCTCAGAGCCTCCTGCTCCTCTGTGTTGTCGCGGACGCTTAGGAAGGATCCGATCAGACGGCCTTTGTCATCGTTAACAAGCTGTCTCTGAAGTACATAGCCCTTCTTGGTCTCAGTCGAATAGACGGAGTGGCGCTCGGAGTCGCTGATGTTGAAATCGGATCCGAACATCTCGCGCAGCTTCAGATAGGCAGGCTCGAAGTTGTAGCCGTCGAGTTCCGCAAGCCTGATGCCGGGATTGTTCGCCCAGATGCACTGACCGGAGGAATCGAAGAAGAACAGAGCCTCCGGCAGGTTGGAAGCCATCTGGGCGAGGATTCTGTCCAGAAGCCTGAGCGGCCTGTAATGCAGGGCAAGGTAATAGATCAGGAGGCCGAAGACCCCGAATCCGACCATGGCCCTGTCCACAGGAGCGCGGGAGAAGATGTAGGCGGACTCCCATATCGTTGTGAAAACCATCGTCATCAGGATCACCGAATATCTTTCGGACTCGATCTTTGGAGAATCAAGCAGCTTGACCAGGAAAATAATGATGGCAATGGCAAGGATTCCATAGTCCACGACTCTGTGGAACGTCTGTCCTGCCATTGGAATAAGACGGAAATAAGCTCTTCCCTCGACTATGATTGCCTCGGTAGTGAATGCGTGTTTAAAGAACGGATTCAGACAAAGCTGGACGAAATCGATTGCCAGCAGAGCCTCACCGATATGCCATAGCTTGCGGCCCTTTCCAGAGAGCCTGCAGTATTCGTTCGTGAACTCGATGAGTGCAAGCATGACAAAGTCCATGCCAAGGAAATAGATGTAGCATCCGATCTTTGAAAGTATCTGGTTGGAGGAAAGGATGATGATCATGTTGCCGACCACCGGTGGAATCAACGCACCAATCATGTGGGAAACCGGCCTTCCAAGGATTTTCTTGGATTTCCTCGCCTTGACGCTACAAATCACAAGCGCAATGGCGAGAACAAAGAGCATTATGCCGAATGGCAGACGAATGGATTTCACCTGGTCCCCTCCTGGGGAACGAACTTCTTTACAAACATGTCCGGTTAACCTTTAACCCCAGCATAGTATATCAGAACAATACGATTACAGATACATGATTTTACAAAAAATCTCTCGGCTTCTGTTCTCAATCCTTGTTTCCAACGGACTTATGCTCGTCTCTATCATACCTTCGTGCACTGCATAGGCATGTTTGCTCTTAACTCCGGTGAGCTGGTCCGTGAAGACCACCAGACGGGCCATGTCACGTTCTTCCGCGGCTATCCAGCCCTTATTTCTCGAAGATTTTCAGCAACTTCATCTTGGACTCGCCCGCCTTGCCGCTGTACGGGTGTTCCCTGAGCGGCAGGTTCCAGTGTGTCTTTCCCTTGAGGACTGTGGCAGGATGTGTGAATTCCCTGAAGCCCCACTCGCCGTGGTATGCACCCATTCCCGAATGGCCGGTTCCGTTGAAGGGAACGCCCTTGACCATCATGTGGATGCAGACCTCGTTTATGCAACCGCCGCCGTACTGCTGGGTGGTCATGACGTGCTTCGCCCACTTCATGTCGGAAGTGAACACATACATGGCAAGCGGATGCTCGCGCTCTGCAATCATGTCCATGACACTGTCTATCTCGGCATCCTTGAACGGGACAACAGGAAGAAGCGGGCAGAACAGCTCGTGCTTCACTATCTCCTCGTCATCCCTGACAGGGTAGATGATTGTCGGTGAGAACTTGCATCTTTCTTTATTGCCGGTGCCTCCGAATATGATCCTGTTCTTGTATTCGCCGCACAGGCACTCGCACTTGTCATAGACGGAAGAAGCGATGAGCTTCGGATACTCGGGGTTGTCCTCGGGCTTTTCACCCACCTGCCTGACGAACTCGGCCTTGAGTTCCTTCAGGAATTCATCAGCCACCTCCTGTGCAACGGCGATCTGGTTGATGTTTATGCAGATCTGACCCGAGTTGCATGCCTTGAAGAAGGCGATTTTCCTTGCCGCATCCTTCAGGTTGGCGTCCTTTCTGACAACGGCCCAGTTTCCGGTCTCTCCGCCGAGCTCCAGGGCAACGGAAGTCAGATGATGCGAAGCCTGCTCCAGTACATGCTTGGCCACAGCCGGAGACCCGGTGTAGAAGATCTTGTCGAACCTCTGGGCAAGACACATGTCCGCAACATCATGGCCTCCGTCGATCAATGTCACGTGTTTTTCCGGGAACGTCTCGCTAATCAGTTTCTTCAGAGCCCGCGTGCTTGCCGCGGACTTGGAGCTTGTCTTGATCACTGCTGTGTTTCCTCCGCTGAGGCTGGCCGCAAGGACTCCCAGGGTGAGGAGAATCGGGAAATTGAACGGGCTGATTATCAGGGACACCCCGTATGGCATCTTGTAGACAGTGGTCCTGCTGCTGGGAAAACACATAAGGCCGCTGAAGTGTTTTTCGGGTCTCGCCCATCTCTTCAGACCCTTGAGGATCTCGTTTACCTCCACGATCACCGGGCCGATGTCGCACAGATAAGCCTCAAGCGGACTTTTTTCCAAATCCTCGAACAATGCCTCCTGAAGCAATGTCTGATTGGAAATCACAGCATCCTTCAGCTTTACAAGCTGTTGTTTCCTCCAGTTTATATCCAGAGTCTCGCCTGTTCTGAAATATTTCCTCTGCTCGTCTACAATCGCCTTTATCTGTTCGTTTGTATAGCCCATCCTCAAAACCCCCTTCTGATCTGGTCCAGAATCACGCGGATCTCGTTGTCCGAATAAACCCTGGCCGGTGAATAGTTGATAGAGTCCGAATTTATCATGCCCGTAAGTTTGTCATAGTCCTCGACCTTCAGAAGACTGCAGCCTTTCTCAAGTCCGCATTTCTCCAGAAGCCCGTCAATCTCAAGAATCAGCCTGTCTGCCGCTGCAACGTCATCCGTCTTGTCCTCAGGATGGCAGTGGCAATACAGATCGGCAAGCCTGTCGTACCTCTGGTGCTCCAGCGTCTTCACAATCGGAAGCAGGCACCAGGCGATGGCCTTTCCGTGGGGGATGTGGTACACGGCCCCGATCGAATGCGCGAACGCATGGACATAGCCTGCAAGCTGGGTGTTTATCGCGTTTCCGCCGTAGTTGGCGGCAAGAAGCGTAGCCTGCCTTGCCTCCACGTTGCCCGGATCTTCCAGCAGAACGGGCAGGTTCTCCAGAATCAGACGCACACATTCCTTGCTCTTGAAAATGTCCTCCTCTGAGGAACTGACATCGGCCATAAGGCCTTCGAGTCCGTGACTCAGGGCATCGATGGCACACCAGACGGTCACGGACTTGGGAGCTTTAACAATCAGCTCGCTGTCGAGGATTACATGTGAAATTGTCAGCCCGACAACTACCGTCGAGTTCTTCACTCCCCGGCTGTTCTTGATAACCGCTCCCACCGTGCACTCTGCTCCGGTTCCGGCAGTACTGGGAATGTTGATCATGGGCAGAGTCCCGCCCGTTGCGATGGCGAATTTCAGAAGAAAATGCCTGAGCGGAAGATGGGCATGTTTTGCACTTGCGGCGATGATTTTGCAGCTGTCAAGAACAGATCCGCCTCCGATAGCCACAACACAGTCGGCGTTGCAGTCGATGGCAGCCTGCCGCCCCGCCTTTACAATCGCGTAATTAGGCTCGGAGTTTATCGAGTGGAAGACAGTGCATGCAATATCGTTCTTCTCAATGGAAGATACTGCCTTCTCATGTAGTCCCAGTCCGTACAGAGTCTCATCCGTAACAAGCAGAACAGACTTGAAGCCTTCCTTTCTGCAAATGTCCCCCACCTGCTCTCTCGATCCGAATCCCTGGATAAGCTGGGGTTTCGGGATCGGAACAGCCTTTATAACTGTCCCCGGAATCTTTCTTATGGTCTTTCTTTCTGTATAAAACGCCATACAAAAGCTCCTTGGAATATTCAGTTAATTATTCTGTGGTTCCATCCTTCTGTAAAGCTTAAATGCAATCAAAACAACAACGGCAGTGCACAGGGCCGCCCAGACCTCTACAGACCACAGAGGCAGGACACCTCTCTGGTACAATGCGGGAAACGTGTCCATCAGCATGTGAAGCAGAATAGCCAGGGGAAGGAAAACAGCCTTTGAATTGACGACTCCATGGAACACGATTACGGTCAGGCCGATATGCAGAAGCATGGCAAACACCCTCTCGACCACATTCATGGCCATCCGGGCGAAGTTGAACGAGGCTGCGGCTCTGACGGACGGCAACGCGGCAGCGGCGGTTTCCTCAGAGATCTTGAGAGTACTCAATGCGACATCGACCTTTCCCGAAGAGAACAGAACCGCAATCAGAAGATAGGTGATCATGGAAGGAAGCAGCACCGCCAGAATCTCGATCCCACCGTGCCCTATTCCGTACATGACGGAGTTCTCACGGGTCCGGTTCTTCTTCATTATGTACTTAAGGACTACATACCTTCCGCACTCCTCGAAAACGCCAGCCATCAACGTGCCGTAAAGAACATAAGCAAAGGTATTCCCGGTGATGAACCTTGAAACCGGATTGTCCGCAAGGATGCAGAAGTAATGCACTCCCAGTTCCAGCACACGTGCGGAAACGATGAATCCCAAAGCACCGGCAATCAG
>CADBOI010000077.1 GCA_902796335.1 uncultured Spirochaetales bacterium | reverse complement strand
TGACAGCACCGATCTTGTCCTCTGCAACCTTGGTTGTGAGGATCTTCGGAGCGTACTTGTTGACCTCATGTCTCGGACCTGCGAGTGTCTGCTCCATGATGCCGAGAATGTGATAACGGCCTTCCTTGGCCTGCTGAAGAGCTTTGCTCATGATTTCAGGTGTGACGCCTGCGATCTTGATGTCCATCTGGAATGCAGTGATACCGTCACGTGTTCCGGCAACCTTGAAGTCCATGTCGCCGAGGTGGTCCTCTTCTCCGAGGATATCGGAAAGGATCTGGTATCTGCTGTAGTCGGCACCCTCTGTGATCAGGCCCATTGCAATACCTGCAACCGGCTTGGAGATGGGAACTCCGGCATCCATCAGTGAAAGGCATCCGCCGCAGACGCTGGCCATGGATGAAGATCCGTTGGACTCCATGATCTCGCTGACGACTCTGACTGTGTACGGGAACTCGTCCTTTGCAGGAACGACAGCCTGAAGGGCTCTCTGTGCGAGATGACCGTGTCCGATCTCTCTTCTTCCTGTTGTAAGACGGCCTGTCTCACCGACTGAATACGGCGGGAAGTTGTAGTGCAGCATGAAGTTGCTGTAGTTCTTGTCTCCGTCGATGTCGTCGAACAGCTGCTCGTCCTGGACTGTTCCGAGTGTTGTGACTGCAAGGGACTGGGTCTCGCCTCTGGTGAACAGTGCGCTTCCGTGTGTCCTTGCAAGAACGCCGGCCTCACAGGTGATGGGTCTGATGTCCTTGACACCTCTTCCGTCGACTCTCTTTCCTTCGTTAAGGATGCTGGCTCTGAGAATCTCATAAGCAAGATCGTCGAAAAGCTTTGCAATCTGCTCGGCTCCGTCCTCGTGGGCGGCGATCTCCTCTGCGAACTTCTCCTTTGTCTCGGCCTGTGCCTGCTTGAGGGCATCGTGGCGTGAGAACTTGCTTTCGCCGAATGAAGCCTTCTTCACAAGCGGCTCAGCATATGTGCGGATGGGCTCCAGCCATGAGAGGTCCTCGTTGATCTCCAGGACAGGAAGCTTCTCCTTTCCGGCGATCTTCTTCAGCTCGAGCTGTGCGTCGCAGAGCTTTGTGATGACCGGCTGGGCGGCTGCGATGGCGTCGAGCATGTTCTGCTCCGAAACCTCGTGGGCTCCACCCTCGACCATTGTGATTCCCTCGCGGGTTCCGGCGACGACGATATCCAGGTCGGACTCCTCGATCTGCTTGAAGGTCGGGTTGATGACATATTCTCCGTCGACAAGTGCAACTCTGACACCTGCGATCGGTCCGTTGAACGGGATGTCTGAAATTGTGACTGCAGCACTGGCTGCGTTGATGGCGATGATATCCGGGGTGTTGATCTGGTCTGTCGAGATGACGGTCGGAACAATCTGGATCTCACGGCTGAAGGCCTTCTCGAAAAGCGGTCTCATGGGACGGTCGATAAGGCGGCTGACAAGGATCTCCTTGTCCTTGGGCTTGGCTTCCCTCTTCAGGAAACCTCCGGGAATCTTTCCGGCGGCATAGTACTTCTCGTTGTACTCGACAGAAACCGGTACATAATCAAGCGGCTGTGACGGGGCATCCCCGCAACAAACTGTGGCAATGACTGCAGAGCCCGCATAGTGTGCATAGACGGCTCCGTTTGCCTGCTTGGCGATCTTTCCGGTCTCGAACACGAGACAATCGTCACCAAGCTGAACTGAAACTTTCTTTACTTCTGACATTCTCTTTCCTTATTCTTCTTTTTCTTTTTTGTGTTCTTATCTCATTTTGCCACAATAAGTTCCATGCCGCTGAAACCATTGTGGTCCAAAACTTGCGCTTTTTCGTCAAGACGCAGTAAAGGCTCCGGTTTCCCGGAGCCCCCAATCGTCCTTAGATTACTTTCTGAGACCGAGCTCAGCAATCAGAGCACGATACTTCTCGATATCGGTGTTCCTGAGGTACTTGAGAAGTCTCCTTCTCTGACCGACCATCTTAAGAAGACCTCTGTTGGATGCGTGATCCTTCGGATTCTCCTTGAAATGTCTCTGAAGATCGTTGATTCTTGCTGTAAGAAGTGCAATCTGAACTTCTGTAGAACCTGTGTTCTTCTCATCACCACCGAACTTAGCGATAAGCTCCTGCTTTGTTTCCTTGGTAACCATATGTTACTCTCCTAGGAATGTAATCCTGTCTGGATTGATCCGCACAGGCAGTTCCAGGGCCAGGCAGCTCCCTGAAACGACGGCAGACGCCTTGCAGCTTCTTCCGTCTTCTGTCGCTTCCACCATGTACCTCCCCTCTTTTGGAAGAAGAAGTCCAAGAGTGCGGACAAGAAACAGGCGTTTGTGACTCGTCCCTTCAGATTCTTCCGTAAACGGCTTGCCTCTGAGGTCAAGACTGTACGCTCTGCCAAGCAACCTCGCCGCTTTGGCAAGATCACCTGTTAGGAGACATCTGCGTATCAAAGAGCTGCTCACAACCTCGCCGTCAAGGACTACGGATGGAATCACCCTGAGAAATGCAGATGAAGTATATCCGAGAAGCAGCTTCTGGATATCTGCAGGACCTACACTGTGTGAAGGATTCCCCGCACGGAAGCTGTCTCCAACAACCATCGCCCTGACATCGTACGACGTACAAAGCAAGGCAATGAACTCCTCACCCGACAGTTTACTCATATCATCAGAAAAGTCAATTACACAATGATAATCAACTCCTCTTAATGCCAACATTTCCTTCAGCTCGGAATCGCTCTGAAGCGCATCCAGGCTGCCTTTGGAACCTGCGGCCATCTTGGGATTCACGGAAAACGTCATGACAACGCTCTTCACACCCAGTTCACGGGCCGTTGAGACGGTCCGGTCCACTATCATCTGATGGCCCGGATGAAGGCCGTCGAAGACTCCGATGGTGACCGCACAGGGAATGTTTCTGAAGATAATGTCGCAGAAAGGCCTACTCTCCATCTCTCACCTGGCACAGGATGTGCCCGTCGGCGACGCTGTAGATGCATACCGTACGCCCCTGCCTTTTGAGAATGGCGAATCTGGAGCCCCGGGGGATTCTGGCCCTCACGGAATTCATGACATAGCCGTTGGATGCCTTGAAGGCCTCCTCTTCGGAGATCTCAAGCTCACAGCATCCGGAAATCCTTTTGATCAGATCCTCGCCGTCACCTATGCCATTCATGGCCTGCTCGTCATCGTAGCCTATGGCCTCTGAGACGGAGAAAGGCCCTATCTGGGTCCTGTAGAGCTTTCTGACATAGGCGCAGCTTCCGCATGCGTGTCCTATGTCCCTTGCATATGATCTGATGTACGTGCCTTTGGAGACATTGAGGCGCACCTTCAGAAAAGGTGCGTCCCATGATATGAATTCGGCACTGTAGATGTTGATATCACGGCCCTGAAGCTCAAGGCCTGTCTCCCCGTTTCTTGCCATCTGATAACTGCGCTTTCCGTTTATGTGGATAGCGCTGTATGCGGGGGGAATCTGGACCTGTGGTCCCACGAACGATTCAACCGCCTTTCTGACGGTCTGTTCATCCGGGACCGGTCCTGTCTCCACCGTCTCCCCTTCGGGATCCAGTGTGACCGTCATCTTTCCGAACTCGATCTCAGCCTCATAGGTCTTGTCCATGTCCATGAAGACAGGCACAAGATGGGTGAACGAGCCGCAGAGGACGATCATCAGGCCATGCGCGAACTTGTCCAAAGTCCCGCAATGGCCAGTCTTTCTGTTGATGTTGCGCTTTATCCTTCCGAGACAGTCGAATGAGGTTATCCCCTCACCCTTGTCCACCAGGATCACTGCGTTCTTTCC
>CADBOI010000076.1 GCA_902796335.1 uncultured Spirochaetales bacterium | reverse complement strand
GGAATTGAACCAGGGACACATGGATTTTCAGTCCATTGCTCTACCTACTGAGCTAAAACGGCGTGCAGAAGTATGTATAACCCAAAGCAGGCCAACTGTCAAGTACCGAATGAAAAGAAAGAAAAGAGTGGTGACGGCCTGTGTTTTCATTGTACAATCAAAGGGATGGACAACTATCAGAAAGCATTGAATTACGAGACAGTGGCAAGCATCCTCAACAGAGCGGATTCATTCTGCATGCAGGTGTTCGACAGTATCTCGGAAAAATGCAGCACGGCGGAGGAGCTTCCGTACAACCTTCAGATCTATGCTGAGGAACTACAGGTAGACGACTACATAGTCCGGGATGCCTATTCCAGATGCCGCCTTGCATTCGAGCGTCTTGACAAAACCGCCATGATAATCAGTCCGTCCAGCCCGTTGTGGCCAGAATCCGTAACAGGCATTCCGTTTCTCTACCTTCTGGGAGACGCCTCCATCCTGAGCACTGTGGGAATCAGCGTAGTGGGAACCAGAAGCCCGTCAGACCGAGGGGTACAGCTGACGCGGGAGGTTGTGGATTCCCTGGGAAAGAGCGATTTAACAATAATCAGCGGCCTTGCCATGGGAATTGACGGAGTGGCCCATATCGAAGCATTATCTAAAGATTTCAGGACAATAGGTGTGATCGGGACCTCCGTTTGCGATGTCTATCCCCAGAAGCACGCAAAGCTTCAGAGCCTTGTCGCCCAGCATGGACTTCTGGTGTCGCAGTTCTCTCCGGCCCGAAAGGTCCAGCAGTATTTCTTCATGCAGCGCAACCTTCTGATGAGCCAGCTGGGTCAGGGAAGCTTCATCATCGAAAGCCGCGACGGAGGCGGAGGAGTGAAGCAGGCCCAGTACAGCGAGCGTCAGGGCAAGAAGGTGTTCATCCTGCGCGAGACCTATGACAACAGGACCTTCCTCTGGCCAAGGCAGTTCAAGGATCCGGTGGTCATCAGCCTGACAGGCAATGCGGGCTCCCTTGTGAAGCGTGCCATCCAGCTTCCCAGAACCTTCGGAAGAAAGTCCCAGGCGGACATCCAGCCCAGTCTGTTCTGAGGCGCGACAACACGACCCTAATATTGACTGTTTTCATACAGGTAGATAATATCTAGGGCATCATGAAATCACTTACAGCAAACGAACTCAGAAAGAAATTCATCGACTTTTTCGTATCCAAGGGCCACGTCCAGATCAGTGGCGCTTCCGTCATCCCTGAAAACGACCCGACAGTCCTTTTCACAACTGCCGGAATGCATCCGCTGGTACCGTATATCCTGGGTCAGCCCCATCCGGCCGGAAACAGGCTTACCGACTATCAGAAGTGCATCAGAACCGGAGACATCGACAGTGTCGGCGACCCGCACCATCTCACATGCTTCGAAATGCTGGGCAACTGGTCTCTGGGCGACTACTTCAAGAAGGAGATGATCCCCTGGAGCTACGAATTCCTGACAAAGGAGCTCGGAATCGATCCTGAGAAGCTGTCTGTGACCGTCTTCGAAGGCGAGGAGGGCATTCCCCGTGACGAGGAGAGCGCCGAGATCTGGCACAGATGCGGCATCCCCTACGAGAGAATCTACTTCATGCCGCGTGAAGACAACTGGTGGGGACCTGCCGGAGAGACAGGACCCTGCGGACCGGATACCGAGATGTTCATCGACACCGGACGTCCAAAGTGCGGACCTGACTGCAAGCCCGGTTGCGGCTGCGGCAAGTATTTCGAGGTCTGGAACGACGTCCTGATGGGCTATCAGAAGACCAAGGACGGAAAGTTCGTGGAGATGGAGCGCAAGTGCATCGATACCGGAATGGGAATCGAAAGGACAATCGCAATCCTCCAGGGCAAAAAGAGCGTCTACGAGACCGAAGTCATGCAGCCGATCCTCAAGAAGATCGGAGAGCTTGCCGGCGTCACATACGGCAACGATGAGAAGACCGACACATCGATGAGAATCATCGCCGACCATATCAGAACCAGCACCTTCATCCTTGGTGACCAGAGAGGTGTCTCACCGTCCAACGTCGGACAGGGCTACATCCTCAGAAGGCTCATCAGAAGAGCTGTCAGAAACGGAAAGCATCTGGGAATCGAGGGAACATTCCTCGCCAAGGTCGCCGAGGTCGTCATCGACCTCTACGGCGAGCCCTATCCCGAGCTTGTCCAGAACAAGGACAGGGTCTACAACGAGCTCACGGCCGAGGAGGTCAAGTTCAGCGAGACTCTGGAAAAGGGTGAGAAGCAGTTCGACAAGATGACCTTCTTCCTGGAGAAGCAGGGTGTCAAGGAGATTTCCGGAGGTTCCGCCTTCAAACTCTACGACACATACGGATTCCCGATCGAGCTCACCAAGGAGCTTGCAGCCGAGAAGGGCTTCACCGTGGACGAGAAGGGTTTTGCAGAGGCATTCGCAAAGCACCAGGAGCTTTCAAGGACAGCCGAGGCCGGCCAGTTCAAGAGCGGACTTGGAGACCACAGCGAGCAGACAACCGCCCTCCATACAGCCACACACATGCTTCAGGCTGCACTGCGCAAGGTTCTCGGCCCCGAAGTCGGACAGAAGGGTTCCAACATCACTCCCGAAAGACTGAGATTCGACTTCACCTACCATGAGAAGATGACACCCGAGCAGATCAAGCAGGTCGAGGACATCGTCAACGAGCAGATCGGCAAGGACCTCAAGGTCACCGTCCAGACAATGAGCCCGGACGAGGCCGTAAAGAGCGGTGCCATCGCCTTCTTCTCAAGCAAGTACGGCGAGCAGGTCACAGTCTATTCCATCGGTGATTTCTCCAAGGAAGTCTGTGCAGGACCGCACGT
>CADBOI010000075.1 GCA_902796335.1 uncultured Spirochaetales bacterium | reverse complement strand
TCTGATGGCGCATCTGAGATAGGGCAATGTGACGGTTCTGAAGATGTGGAACCTTCCGACTCCCAGAGTCCTTGCGCTGTCGGTTATTCTGTCATCGATTGTCCTCCAGTAGCTGGAGATGATCAGGATTGCAAACGGGACGTTGGTGAAGACAAGTGCGGTTGCACTGTTGAAATAGCCAAATGGTGGCTTGAAACCGGTCAATGACTCGATAATTTCTATTGATGTTATTTCCACAGACAACGGAACTGTGAAACACAGAAGGCAGAATGCTTTCAGAAGTCCTTTAAGCGGGAAGCGCAGACGTGCGAAGATGTATGCGCCGGGAAGTGCAAGGACAATGCTTGCCAATGTGCAGGCGCAGGCGAAAAGAAGCCTGTATCCGAGCGCCATCAGGGCTGCCTTGTCAGTGAAGATACTGATGATGAAAGGGTAGAGCGACTGGACCGCCATTGCCAGCGGTGTAACGGTCAGCAGGACAAACAGCAGGACTGCCGGCAGAGTATGTCGTCTGTTGAATGATTCAAGGCCTTTCACGATTTTCATGATAACATAAACGGTTGCGATATTTAACTCATTTTGGTTAAATGTAGGGTATGGTACAGTTCTATCTGCTGTCAGTCTTGTTCCTCGTCCTGTCTGCAGGGCTGCTTCTGGTTGACAAGTACGGAACGACGTTTCTGTTTCTGATCAACCTCAAGACTCTGTACACTTCACGCAAGCTGGTGAGGACTGTGTACCTTGTTTCCGGACTTCTGATCGCCGCCGCAATTGTGGCTTTTCCGATTTCCCCGGGTCCTGTGATCCTGGGAGATGTCCTTCCGGCGGCGAACATAGTGATAGTGCTTCTCTATCTCCTCAAGAACATGAACAAGATGGATACCGTTCTTGAGTACAACAACGGAAAAAGAAACGCCCTGGGCTTTGCGACCCTGGGCGTTGCTGTTGTCCACTTCCTGTTTCCAGGCATTGTGATTATTTAAAGGACTGTTCCGTTGGGGATGCAGACTCCCTTGTTGATTACGATGATTCCATCGTGGATGGAGTAATCGCCGTAGTCTCCTTCCTTTCTCGGGATGTCATCGATTCCGATTCTGCAGCCGTCTCCGATTCTGGCGTTCATGTCGATGATTGCCTTCTTGATGATTGAGCCCTTTCCGATACCGAGGTTCGGGATTCCTTTCTTGGCGTTCTCCGCTTTCTGGACTTCGTTCTCATAGAAGGTGGCACCCATGCAGTAGACTCCGTCCAGCGATGCGCCGCTTTCGATGATTGTGCGGACACCGATGATGGAGTTGACTATGTAGGCGTTGGTGATGATGCAGCCTTCGGATGTCAGCGAGCTTGTGATGTTGCTGAAGTTGACCTTTGAAGCCGGAAGATGTCTTCTGTGGGTGTAGATCGGCATGTCCTCATCGTAGAAGTTGAACTTCGGATGGATGCTGGCGATGTCGAGGTTTGTCTCGTAGAAGGCCTTGATTGTTCCGATATCCTCCCAGAAGCCGTTGAACAGATAGGATGCGACCGGTTTGTCCTTTGTGAGGTCTGGGATGATCTCCTTTCCGAAGTCGGTCTTGTCGTTGTTGAGGGCATCTTCCATTGTCTTGGCCGTGAAGATGTAGATTCCCATGGAGGCAAGGTACTCGTTGCTTCTGTTGGGATCCTCTCCGAGGGAGTCCTTGAGGTACTTCGCATTGACCTTGTAGTCCGTGATGTCCAGCGACGGTGCCGGCTTCTCAAGGAACTGTGTGATCATTCCCTTGTCGTCCGTCTTCATGATTCCGAGTCCGGTTGCCTCTTCCCTTGAGATTGTCTTAGCTGCGACGGTGAGCTCGGCACCTGATTCGATATGTCTCTGAAGCATCTTGGAGAAGTCCATTCTGTACAGCTGGTCGCCGCTGAGGATCAGGTAGTAGTCCGCTTCCTGGTCATGGAAGTGCTTGAGGTTCTTCCTGACGGCGTCCGCGGTTCCCTGATACCAGGACTCGCTGCTGTATGTCTGCTCTGCAGAGAGGATCTGTACGAAGCCTGAGTTGAACTGGTCGAAGACATAGGTCCTTGCGATGTGGTTGTGAAGAGATGCTGAGTTGAACTGCGTCAGCAGATAGATCTTCGTGTATCCGCTGTTGATACAGTTCGAGATGGGGATGTCCACCAGCCTGTATTTACCTGCAAAAGGCACTGCGGGTTTTGCTCTGTCCGCCGTCAGCGGGAAGAGTCTTGTGCCTTTACCTCCACCAAGAATGATAGCTACTACTTTTGGTCTGCTCATTTGGTCTCTCCTGTTGTTCTATTTGTTCTGTTCGTAAGCTTTTTGTATACGCTTATGTATTCGTCAGCGGATGCAGACCAGGAGAAGTCCTGGCTCATCGCACGCTGTCTGATTTTGTCGAAGGAATCAGCGCCTTCCTTTTGCTTGTAAAGTTCGCATGCGCGGTGCACATACTTGACGATTTCGTATTCCGAAAGGTTCTCGAAAAGAAGGCCGGTGCCCTCCTTCGGGAACTTGTCCACATCGATGATTGTATCAGCAAGTCCTCCGGTCTTGTGTGCGATGGGGATTGTTCCGTACCGCAGGGAATAAAGCTGGTTCAGGCCACATGGCTCATAGCGGCTGGGCATGAGGAAGAAGTCGCTTCCGGCCTCAACCAGATGGGCCATCTTGTTGGAGAACAGGATGTTCACCGACAGGTTCTCATGCTTCTCGCTAAGCTCCCGGAGCCTGTTCTCGAGGTTGGAGTCTCCCGTGCCAATGATCACGAACTGGACATCCTGCTCGTTGAGGATGCACTCCAGGCAGTTGAGAACGGTGTCGAAGCCTTTCTGCGCTGCAAGTCTGCTGATCATGGCGAACATGGGGACATCGGCTCTGACGGGAAGGCCGAGCTGCTGCTGGATCTCCTTCTTGAGCTTTGCCTTTCCTCCCATCCGCTGTGTGCTGAAGTGGTAGGGGATCAGGGTGTCCTTCTGGGGATTCCACTCGTTGATGTCGATTCCGTTGACGATTCCCTTGAGCTTGTTGCGCCTCTTGGTGAGTATCGGATCGAGCCCGCAGCCCTGTTCGGGAGTCTGGATCTCCTTTGAATAGGTGGGGCTGACAGTGGTGATGTAGTCCGAGTAGACAAGGGCGGCCTGAATCATGTTCACCTGACCGTTGGAGAACAGTTTCTCGTCCGGTCTGACGTTCGCATGCAGGAAGTCCATTCTGGGGAATGTTCCCTGGTACGCGAGGTTGTGGATGGTGAACATGGTCTGGGTTCCCTTGAAGAACTGGCTTCTGTTGACCTTGAGGAAATAGGGTACCAGACCTGCCGTCCAGTCGTGGGCATGCAGGACATCCGGCTTGAAATTGATGGTCTCGCACAGCTGGAGTGCTGCCTTGCTCATCAGTGCGAATCGGAAGAAGTTGTCGCTGTAGGGTGTGAAGCTCGTGTCTCCGTAGATTCCCTTTCTGTCGTTGAACACGGGGTGGCACACGAAGTAGTAGATGGCCTTTTTGACCTTCTTCATGCGGATCTGGACCTGCTCGGCTCCGTCCAGCATGGGAACGTCGAGCTTGCAGACCAACTCTCCCGAGTCCTCGAGTTTCGTGTTGTATGCGGGAACGACGATTCTGGCATCATGGCCTTTATCGATCAGTGCGGGAGGAAGAGCTCCTACAACATCGGCGAGTCCGCCTGATTTTGAGAAGGGGACTGCCTCACTGGTTATCATTAGAATGTTCATGCAACCATTCTACCCCATGGATTTATATTTATAAAGGAAAATAAATGTAAACAGATTACAGGGGCGGAATGTCCTGCGAAACAGGGATTCGGGGTATAATCGCAACATTGTCAGGTCAATACAGCAAGCTTGTCCAGTTGGCCTTGCGATAGAGGACCAAGTATCTTAAACTAGGTGTCGCAGAGGTTTAAATGGACAGAAACGAAGCAATGAAAAAGGCCCATGAGCTGGTTGCGAGGATGACCGTAAGCGAGGCTGCAGGTCAACTTATCTTCAATGCGCCGGCCATCGAGAGACTGGGTGTTCCCGAGTACAACTGGTGGAACGAGACACTTCACGGGGTTGCGAGGGCCGGCTTGGCCACCGTTTTCCCGCAGGCGATCGCCATGGCGGCGACGTTCGACGGAGACCTGGTCTTCCGCGAAGCGGAGATCTGCGCCACGGAAGGCAGGGCCAAGTACAACGCCGCATCCTCATGCGGGGACAGGGACATCTACAAGGGCCTGACATTCTGGTCTCCCAACATCAACATTTTCAGAGATCCCAGATGGGGCCGCGGTCACGAGACTTTGGGAGAGGATCCTTGCCTCACGGCAGCACTGGGTGTCCAGTTCGTCAGAGGTCTTCAGGGAGAGGGGCCTGTGATGAAGGCAGCCGCCTGCGCGAAGCATTTTGCAGTCCACAGCGGACCTGAGAGCCTAAGACACAAATTCAACGCCGTTGCCTCGGAGAAGGATCTTGCAGAGACATATCTTCCGGCTTTCAAGGCTCTGGTGGACGCCGGGGTCGAGGCCGTCATGGGAGCATACAACCGTACGAACGGCGAGCCCTGCTGCGCAAGCGACTATCTGATGCGCAGGACCCTCAGGGGAAAATGGGGTTTCCAGGGCCATTATGTCTCCGACTGCTGGGCCGTAAGGGATTTCCACCAGAACCACAAGGTGACTTCATGTCCGGAGGAGAGCGTGTCGCTGGCTCTGGGAATGGGCTGCGACCTCAACTGCGGATGTACGTACGAGTTCGTGATGAAGGCCTACGAGAAGGGCCTTGTCTCAGAAAAGACGATCCGTGAGAGCGCCGAGAGGCTTTTCACAACCAGATACCTGCTCGGAATCATGGACAGAAGCTGCTTCGACGATATCCCCATCACCGTGGTGGAGTCCGACGAGCATCTTCAGGTTGCTCTGGAGGCCGCGCAGAAGTCCTGTGTCCTTCTGAAGAACAACGGAACACTGCCCCTGGATCCGGACAAACTGAAGACAATCGCAGTCATCGGACCCAACGCAGACAGCAGAATAGCACTCAAAGGCAACTATTATGGAACTTCCTCAAGGCACATCACGGTGCTCCAGGGGATCCAGAACGAGCTTCAGGGCAAGGCAAGGGTACTGTTCTCCGAGGGTTGCGACCTGTGCAAGGACAGGGTCGAGAACCTTGCAAGACCGGACGACAGGATCTCCGAGGCTGTTTCCATGGCAAAGGCCGCCGATTCCGTTGTGCTTGTCGTGGGACTTGACGAGACGCTGGAAGGAGAAGAGGGAGATGAGGGAAACAGCTACAAGAGTGGAGACAAGAACGACCTGCTTCTCCCGCAGTGCCAGAGGACTCTGATGGAGAAGGTTCTCGAGGTCGGAAAGCCAACTGTCATAGTACTTATTGCAGGATCCTCGGTTGACCTGCAGGAAGCCGGAGAGAAGGCCGATGCGGTCCTTCTTGGTTGGTATCCCGGTGTTATGGGCGGAAAGGCAATCTCCGACATCCTGTTCGGAAAGATCAGCCCGTCAGGAAAGCTTCCTGTCACTTTCTACCATCAGTCGGACCTTGAGAAGATGCCTGACTTCACGGACTACAGCATGAAGGACAGAACATACCGATATTTCACCGGAAAGCCGCTGTATCCGTTCGGATTCGGCCTCACGTACTCGAAGGTTGAGATCGAGTCGGCCAAAGTCTGTACGGCAGATGATGGTCTGAAAGTCCATGTAATTGCAAAAAACACCGGTAAAATTGATACTCAGGATGTGATTCAGGTCTATGCTCAGAACACGGGTAGTCCGAACGCACCTGCTAACGCGAGACTTGTCGCTTTCAGGCGTGTCTGCCTGAAAGCGGGTGAGATGGATAGCTTTGAGCTTGACGTCTGTCCCGACAGTCTGCTGGTGGTAAACGATAAAGGTGAACGTATCAAGGAGGGCAAGGTCGTGCTTTTCGCCGGAACCTGCCAGCCGGATGAATACTCCTGCGCATTGTCAGGAACAAGAACTGTAAAAATGGAGGTCAACTGATGCTTTTCATAGGAATCGATCTTGGAACTTCTTCCACAAAACTGCTTCTTTCGGATGAGAAAGGAAACATCCTCAACACGGTATCCAAGGACTACCCTCTGATCTTTCCGCATCCGGGCTGGTCCGAGCAGGATCCGGAGCTGTGGTGGAAGGCCTGTGCCGAGGGAATCCCCGAGCTTCTCAAGGGCTTTGACGCATCTTCCGTTGCCGGCATAGGAAGCGGCGGCCAGATGCATGGTCTTGTGGCCCTGGACAAGGATGGCAACGTGATCAGACCGGCTATCCTCTGGAACGACGGAAGGACGGCGGAAGAGGTGGTGTACCTCAACGAGGAGATCGGCAGGAAAAAGCTTTCCGAGCTCACTGCGAACATCGCGTTCGCAGGATTCACCGCTCCAAAGATTCTCTGGATGAAGAAGAACGAACCGGAGAACTTCGCACGCATCTCGAAGATCATGCTTCCCAAGGACTACATCAACTACAGGCTGACCGGTGTCCACTGCTGTGATTATTCGGATGCAAGCGGAATGCTTCTTCTGGATGTGAAGAACAAGAAGTGGTCCAAGGAGATGCTCGACATCTGCTCAATCAAGGAATCTCAGATGCCGGCCCTGTTCGAAAGCTACGAGGTGGTAGGAAGCCTCAAGGGTGATGTCGCAGGACTTCTGGGACTTCCCAAGACCGTGAAGGTCGTGGCCGGAGCCGGAGACAACGCGGCGGCCGCTGTGGGAACCGGAACCGTGGGAGAAGGGAAGTGCAACATCTCAATCGGAACATCCGGTACGGTGTTCATCTCGTCCGACCATTTCGGAGTGGACCCCAACAACGCGCTTCATGCCTTTGCCCATGCCGACGGCGGTTTCCATCTGATGGGCTGCATGCTCAGCGCCGCATCGTGCAACAAGTGGTTCTGCGAGGACATCCTGGGATCGGATGACTACGCAGCTCTCCAGAGCGCAATAAAGCCTGAGAACCTGGGAAAGAACCATGTGTTCTTCCTTCCGTACCTCATGGGAGAGAGAAGTCCCATCAACGATACAGATGCAAGGGGAACGTTCGTGGGTATGACCATGGACACAAGCCGTGCCGACATGGTCCAGGCTGTTCTGGAAGGTGTGGCCTTTGCAATCCGTGATTCGGTGGAGGTCGCAAGAAGCCTGGGAATCGAGATCAAGAGGTCCAAGATCTGCGGAGGCGGATCCAAGAGCCCTCTGTGGAAGGCCATTTTCGCCAATGTTCTGGGCATCCCGCTCGACATGGTCAAGACGGAGCAGGGCCCCGGATTCGGAGCCGTGATGCTGGCCATGGTCGGATGTGGACTGTACAAGGATGTCCAGAGCGCCGCAGACAGCTTGGTTTCCACCGCATCCACTGTCGAACCTGATGACAAACTTGTTGCTCTCTATGAGGAGAGGTACGGTAGGTTCAAACAGATCTACCCGGCCATGAAGGGGCTTTTTCCTAGAATTTCCTGACCGAAAAACGGTTTGTACACGAATATGACAATTTTGTCATTAATTCCAGCGTACAGATGAAAATTGCTTTGTTCAATCATTGAACGTACGGGCTTGCGAGCGAAAATCGCAAGCCCTTTTTTATAAATTTTTTGTCTGATAATGGAAGAAGAATAACAACGAAGTCATATGACAAACTTGCTGTTTTGAATATGACAAAGTTGTTCTAATTGTTTCAACATAAGAATTTATGAAAAAAAATGTTGCGTTTTGGAAAAACCCGGTCTAGACTGAGAATGAAAAGAAAAACGGAGACAGTTCTGAATGAGCGAGATTGAGGTTGTCCAGTACAATGAAATTGAGGGTATGACAGCATTCTTCAATAATGTTGCTTACCGCTCTGCCCATTTGCATTCGGAATGGGAGCTTGTCTGGATAATAGAGAACTCAATGGGTATTATATGCAACGGGATCTCCTTCGTGGCCAACGAAGGCGATCTGGTTCTCTTCTCTCCTTCTCTCGTCCATGAGTTCAAGAAGGTCGACGAAAGCTGCACCTTTATGTGCCTTCAGGTCTCACCCCGCTTTTTGGGACTGTCGAATCTCCTCGTTTCCGAGAGCGTGCATCCGGCTAAATACCTTTCTTCCGATGAGGTTTCAAAGGTAAGGACCGGGCTGTACAAGATGATGAAGAGGTATGTCAGTCAGGATGACCTCTATCAGCCTTTCTGCAAGGGACAGTGTGCACTGCTGATGTACCTGATCCTTTCGAAGATGCCGCTGTTCACGCTCTCGGATGAGGAGAATTTCTCCAGAAACAGAAAGAACGAGCGCCTTGTCAGGCTGATCAACTTTGTCGACGCCAATTACATGCACAAGGTCAAGCTCTACGATTTCGCCCAGACCGAGGGCGTAACGCTCTGCTACATGTCGCATTTCATCCAGGCCTGCCTGGGCCAGAGTTTCCAGGACTATCTGACCACGGTAAGGTTCAACCACGCCTGTTCAATGATCGCCAGAGGAAATATGAAGATGTCCGAGATCTACAAGGCCTGTGGTTTCTCAGACTACAAATACTTTGTGAAGACTTTCTACCAGAAATGCGGAAAGACTCCCGAAGAGTATTCGAAGAGCATCATCTCCGGCATGAACAAGATCACCAGCAACTCTCTTTCCGGCTACATGGGAACCGAGGAGAAGATCTTCGACAGGCAGCAGAGCATGGAACTGCTTTCCAAACTCAGTGATTCAAGGAGGAAGGTATGCTGATCAACAGTGTCAGAGACGAATCTTTCAGAGAATATGGAAAAATCCTCGAGGGATTCGACAACAGAGACCTCGTAAAAAGAATGGGAACAATCCCCATGCCCGCCAGCGGTACCGCATATGAGCCGGGAATCGATGTCCTTGAGAAGAGCGATGTGTTCTCCTCATACAGCGACAGAGGATTCGGTGGAATGCCCATCCAGCTCGGAATGTGCTGGGGATACAACACAAAGCTCAACTGCCTTGAGTACCACAGGGACAGTGAGGTCAACATCGGAGAAGGCGATTTCATCCTTCTTCTGGCAAAACAGAGCCAGATTGTTGATGGAAAGCTGGACACCTCGCTTGTGAAGGCCTTTAGGGTTCCTGCCGGCCTTGCTGTCGAGGTTTATGCCACAACACTGCATTACGCACCTTGTCAGGTCTCGGATGACGGATTCAGGGTTGCAGTCATTCTTCCCAGGGGAACGAACACGGACAAGCCGGACTTCGAGCCAAAGAGCGAAGAGGACAGATGGTTGAGAGCCCGCAACAAGTGGCTCATCGCACACAAGGATACAGACGAAGCCCGAAGCGGAGCCCATGTGGGTCTTGTCGGAGCTAACATCGATATAAAGGGGTAAACATGTTTAACGTACCAGAAGTAAAACTTGGAATCATAGCAGTATCACGTGACTGCTTTCCTATCACACTTTCGAAAGCCAGAAGGCAGGCTATAGTCAAAGCCTACGGCGAGGGTCTTTACGAGTGTCCTGTTACAGTGGAGAACGAATGTGATGCACTCAAGGCTCTGGAGGATGTCTCCAAGGCCGGTTGCAACGCCCTTGTTGTCTTCCTGGGAAACTTCGGACCGGAGACTCCAGAGACTTTGATTGCCCAGAAGTTCAACGGACCTGTCATGTACACAAGCGCCGCCGAGGGTGACGGAGACCTGATCAACGGCAGAGGCGATGCCTACTGCGGGATGCTCAACTGCTCATACAATCTGGGCATGAGACACATCAGCGCCTACATTCCGGACTATCCGTGCGTGACAGCCGAAGAGGCAGTCCAGCAGATCCGTGAGTTCGTTCCCATCGCAAGGGCTGTCATCGGAGTCAAGAACCTGAAGATCATCACCTTCGGACCGAGACCTCAGGACTTCTTCGCCTGCAACGCTCCCATCAAGGGCCTTTACGAGATGGGTGTTGAGATCGAGGAGAACTCGGAGCTGGACCTTCTTGTCAGCTACAAGGAGCACGCCGGAGATTCAAGAATCGATTCTGTCGTCAAGGATATGGCAGAAGAGCTCGGAATGTGCGGAAACAACTATCCTGAGCTTCTTCCCAGAATGGCTCAGTTCGAGCTCACACTCACGGACTGGGCAGAGGGCCACAAGGGAGCAAGGAAGTACGTCGCATTCGCAGACAAGTGCTGGCCTGCATTCCCGAAGCAGTTCGGTTTCGAGCCCTGCTATGTGAACAGCCGTCTGGCTGCCAGAGGAATCCCGATAAGCTGCGAGGTCGACATCTACGGTGCACTGAGCGAGTACATCGGATCCTGCATCACTGAGGATGCCGTCACACTGCTGGACATCAACAACTCTGTCCCCGCATCCCTTTATGAGAAGGAGATCAAGGGCAAGTACTCATACAAGCTGACAGACACATTCATGGGCTTCCACTGCGGAAACACACCTTCCTGCAAGATGTGCTCCGACCGTGCCGTGAAGTATCAGCTGATCCAGAACAGACTTCTTGAGAACGGAGGAACTCCGGACTTCACAAGAGGAACACTTGAAGGCGATATCGCAGCATCCGAGATCACCTTCTACCGCCTGCAGTGCGACAGCGAGGGCGTCCTCAGATCCTACGTCGCCCAGGGCGAGGTCCTGCCTGTGAGAACCGGAAGCTTCGGAGGAATCGGAGTGTTCGCAATTCCGGAGATGGGCCGCTTCTACCGCTATGCCCTGATCCAGAACCGCTTCCCGCACCACGGCGCCGTTGCATTCAGCCACTGCGGAAAGACACTCTTCGAGGTCCTGAAGTTCCTGGGAGTCAAGGATATCGAATTCAACAGACCTGCGGGCAATCTCTACAGGGGAGAGAACCCGTTCGCCTGATATGAAGTTGTGAAGGATCCGTCAGACGGTGAAAGCCGCCTGACGGATAAGGGATTTAGAAATTTGGGGAGGAACCCCGAAAAAAGGAGCATTTCCATGAAAAAAACACTAACCACAATCTTGGTGATTGCCCTTGTTATGGCATCACTCTTCGCAAACGGCGGAACAGAAGCAACTGCAACTGCAGGCAAGAAGACTGTTCTCAACGTCATGTCATTCACGGACGAAGTCCCGAAAATGATTGAGAGATACTTTGAGCTCCATCCTGAAGAGGCTGCAAAGTACGAGCTGAACACAACCATCATCGCAACAACCGACGGTCTGTATCAGCCGGCTCTCGACGAAGCTCTCGCTCAGGGCGGCGCAAACGCTCCTGATATCTACTGCGCAGAGGCTGCATTCATCCTCAAGTATGCTCAGGGTGACGCATCACAGTTCGCAGCAACATACAAGAGCCTCGGAATCGATGTCGACAAGCTCGTCAAGGAAGCTGACATCGCCAAGTACACAATCGAAATCGGATCCAGAAACGGTGAGCTCGTCGGTCTCGGATATCAGGCAACCGGTGGAGCATTCATCTACAACAGATCTGTCGCCAAGGCAGCTTTCGGTTCTGACGATCCTGCAGTCGTTGCAGAGAAGATCGGTGCCGGAACAAACAGCTGGGACAAGTTCTTCCAGGCAGCTGCAGAGCTCAGAGCAAAGGGATTCGCAATTGTCTCCGGTGATGGTGACATCTGGCACGCAGTCGAGAACAGCTCTGACAAGGGTTGGATTGTCGATGGCAAGCTTTACATCGATCCGAAGAGAGAGGCTTTCCTCGATCTGTCAAAGAAGCTGAAGGACAACGACTACCACAACGACACCCAGGACTGGACAGAAGGCTGGTATGCTGACATGAAGGAAGCCGGAGCTAAGAAGGTTCTCGGATTCTATGGTCCGGCATGGCTGATCAACTACGTCATGGGCGGAAACGCCGGCGACACATACGGAGACTGGGGTGTCTGCGCATCCAACGTCGGATTCTTCTGGGGCGGCACATGGGTCCTCGCAAACAAGGACACAGCCAAGAAGGACATCGTTGCCAAGATCATCACCTGGATCACTCTTGATTCCTCAGAGACCGGTCTCCAGTACTTCTGGGCAAACGGAACTCTCAACGGCGAGGGCGGCACAAAGGATTCAGTCGCATCCGGTACAGTCATGGCCAAGTCCGATGGAAAGCTTGACTTCCTGAAGGGCCAGAACATGTTCGATGCATTCGTTCCTGCAAACCAGTATGCAAACGGAAAGAACCTCACACAGTATGATGAGACAATCAACACCTACTGGAGAGACCAGGTCCGCCAGTACACCGCAGGTGCCAAGACCCGCGAGCAGGCAATCAAGGACTTCAAGACCCAGGTTAAGGAAAACCTTGACGTCATCGTTGAGTAATACCTGTAGAAGTTTACTTAGACCAGGGGACCGGGAAATCGGTTCCCTGGCTTAAGTTTTAATTGTGGAGGAAACTCTAGATGGAAAAAAGAAAAACCTTCAGCTATGCAAAATACGGGTACCTGTTCAGCCTTCCGTTCATCCTGGCCTATGTGATCTTTCACCTGTACCCGACCCTGTATACGATGATTATCGGTTTCACCGATCTCAAGGGACTTGGAAAGACATCCTTCAAATTCCTTTCCGACCCGTTTCTTAACTTCAAGGCAATCCTGACATCCGAACTGTTCAGGACGGCTCTGAAGAACACTGTGACGATCTGGATAATCAACTTTATCCCGCAGATCATTTTCGCACTTCTGTTCACTGCATGGTTCACATCCCCCAGATGCAAACTCAGAGGGCAGGGGTTCTTCAAAGTAGTATTCTACATGCCCAACATCATGACGGCCGCAACCATCGCCGTCCTGTTCCAGGCATTGTTCTCATATCCGACAAGCCCTGCCAACGACCTTCTGATGAAGCTCGGGCTGATCCAGGCCCCGTTCAACTTCCAGGTCGATAAACTTTCGGCAAAACTTGTCGTTGCATTCATCCAGTTCTGGATGTGGTACGGCTACACCATGATCATCCTGATCTCCGGTGTGCTGGGAATCAACCCCGAGATCTTCGAAGCTGCCGAGATCGACGGCTGCTCCGGCGCCCAGACCTTCTTCAAGATCACACTGCCGTGCCTGAGGACCATCATCCTCTACGTCCTGATAACCGCCCTCATTGGTGGTCTCACCATGTACGATATCCCGAGGCTGTACCTCAACGGAGGTCCTGACAACGCCACGTTGACGACGAACGTCTTCATCTACAACCAGGCGTTCTCAGGTTCCTACCTCTACAACAGGGCTGCCGCGGCTTCGATGATAATGTTCATCCTCATCGGTATCAGCTCGGTATTCGTCTTCCGCATGTACAGGGAGAAGGACCTTAAGAAGACCGACCGCCGCAGAAGACATCTTGCAGCGAAGAAGGAGGCCGTCAATGAGTGATAGTATCAGAAGAGTCAAGCGTGTCAGCAGACCGTTCATCGTGCTGATGTATGTAGTGTGTATCTTCTTTGCGATCCTGAGTCTGCTTCCTTTCGTCATCATGGTGATCAACTCCACAAGAAGCACATATCAGGTCCAGCAGCATGCTCTGAGCTTCCTTCCTTCCAAGTATCTGCTCAGCAACCTGAAGATCCTGACCAGCAAGGATACGTTCCACCCGATCAGAGGTTTCGTGAACTCCCTGATCATCTCCAGCGGAACAACCATCTGCGCCGTATATTTCTCGACCCTCACGGCCTATGCTCTTGTGGCATATCAGTGGAAGCTGCGCAATGCGTTCTTCTCCCTGGTCCTGGCAGTCATGATGATTCCCACACAGGTGACGAGCATCGGATTCTACCAGATGATGTACAGGGTCCACATGACGAACAACTTCCTGCCATTGATCCTGCCTGCGATAGCATCGCCTTCAATGGTGTTCTTCATGCGTCAGTACATGATTCCGTCATTGCCGCTTGAGATTGTCGAGTCCGCCAGAGTCGACGGCTGTCATGAGTTCAGAACCTTCAACCAGATTGTCATTCCCATGGTGAAGCCGGCCATGGCCACACAGGGAATCTTCTGTTTCGTTGCATCATGGAACCAGTTGTTCCTGCCTCAGATCCTTCTTACAAAGAAGAAACTGTACACGATGCCGATCATGGTCAGTCTGCTCAAGGGAGACATCTACAAGACCGAGTACGGTGCAGTCTACCTCGGACTGGCACTCACGGTTCTCCCTCTCTTCATTGTCTATTTCCTTCTCTCCAAGTACATCATAGCTGGTGTTGCCCTTGGTGGAGTGAAGGGGTGATAGGATTTTCTTTTTTCATCGGGGCTGTCGCATGCGGCAGCCCCTTTGTTTTGCTTTCAATATGAATTGTTGTTGATCTCGTCGATGTACTCGCTGGCATAGTGGGCGGCAATCGCTCCATCGGCAGCGGCGGTGACGATCTGTCTGAACGGGGTGTCCCTGACATCTCCGACTGCAAAGATTCCCGGGATGTTGGTCATCATGTGGGAATCCGTCTTTATGAATCCCACCCCGTCCTTCTCGCAGTCAGGAACAAGCTGGCTCTGCGGGATGTTTCCCACAAAGATGAAGACTCCGTCGAACTCCTCGGTGCTGACCTCACCGGTCTCCTTGTTGAGGAATGTGACGGACTTTACCTTGCCGTTCTCTCCGTTGATGGACTGGACTGTGGTGTTCATCTTTGTCTTGATTCCGGCATCGGTCATAGCCTTCACAATGGATGCCTGTGCTCTGAAGCGGTCACGCCTGTGGGTGATGGTGACATTGTCGGAAAGCTTTCTAAGATACATGGACTCCTGGCAGGCGCTGTCTCCGCCTCCGCAGACAAGGATCTTCCTGTTCTTGAAGAACGGGCCGTCGCAGGTGGCGCAGTAGCTCACTCCGTGGCCTGTGAACTCCTTCTCTCCGGGGACCTCAAGGTTGCGGTGCTTTGATCCTGTTGCAATCACAACGACAGGAGAACAATAGTCTGTATCGGAGGTTTTAACCTTGAAAGTTCCATCTTCAAGCCTTTCTATGCCATCGACCGAGCCGAAGAAAATCTGGCATCCGAAGCCGGTTGCCTGCTCTTCAAACTTGGCTCCGATCTCATAGCCTGAGACCTTTCCCAGTCCAGGGTAGTTCTCGATCTCATCGATTATCATTGTCTGACCGCCGGGAGCCATCTCCTCGATCAGAGCTGTTTTCCTTCCGGCTCTTGCGCTGTACTGTCCGCAGGCAAGTCCGCCCGGACCTCCGCCTACAATCACGATGTCGAATCTTTTTTCCTCAGCCATTTGTTTTCTCCCCATCCTTTGATTTCAATTTCTCTTCAAGAGCGATCTCGGCATCGCTCTTTCTCAGATAGACGGGACCCTGACCAATGTCGTCGGCTCCGTCCTTCTCATATTTCCTTACGGCACAGTCGATCAGTGAAAGCGATGTGGCTCTTGCCGAGACGGCATCTGAGATCACAGTTTTCTTTGTGCCGTAGATGTTCTGGAGAACCGGTGCAAAGAGCTCTGCATCCGGGCTTGTGACAAGGATTCTGTCATAGGGCTCAAGGACCTTCATCAGGTCAGCTTCGGTTCCGTCGGTATCGGCCATGATCCTGGTTGCAGGGGCGCTTGTCTTTTTCTCGAAGACGGCCAGATACCATCTCTGCTTCTTTGCATCCATGACTGTCACAACAGCGCCGTCGAAGCAGGGGACGCAGTTTGCAAGAACCTCCATGGTGGATACCGAGACAAGGGGTTTCTCAAGGCCGTAGGCCATGCCCTTCAGAGCGGCCATTCCGATTCTAAGACCTGTGAACGATCCCGGACCTCTGGTACAGGCCAGAAGCTCAACTTCCTGTGAGGTGATCCCCGCATCCTTGCAGAGTTCCAGAACAGTCGGAACCAGGCGCTCGGAATGCTGGAGGCTTCTTCCCATGGAAGTCCTCTCCTCGAAAAACGAGTCTGTCTTCAGGGCCACTGAAAGGGCCTGGGACGATGTGTCTGCTGCAAGGATGTTCATGCTTCACCTCCAACGACGGAAACTGTCCTGCTCTGGTCATCGTTGACCTTGATATCGATGAACAGCGTGTTTTTCGGGAGCATCGAGTCTATGACCTCGCTCCATTCGATCAGGCACACTCCGTCCGAATAGAGCATGTCCTCGCCGCCTATCATCTGGAAGTCCTCTTCACTTGTTATCCTGTAAAGGTCCATGTGGTACATGGGAAGGCGTCCCTCATACTCCTGCACCAGCGTGAATGTGGGGCTTACGATTGCCTCCGTGATTCCGAGGCTTCTCGCCACACCCTTGGCAAAGACCGTCTTTCCTGCTCCCAGGCTTCCGCGGAGCGAGATGACCGAGCCGGGTCTGCACTTTTCCCCGAAGCTTCTTCCCAGGGCCTCCATGTCATCGGCTGTCCTGCAAACGATTGTTGTGTTCATAGAAAATCAGATCTCCTTGAACGGAATGCCGTTGCTGTTTTCCTTCAGGTTCTCGATGTCCTCGTCGGAATAGACATCCTCGCTGATTATCTGTCCGATCTCATCCCCGGTCTGCTTCTGGTACTCTTCGATCAGGTACTTCAGCTGCGGGTCCTCCGGATCGATCTTGCGGGCTTTCTCAAGCAGTTCCCTGGATTCCTCGAACTCGCCTGAGGCCAGATGGAGGAACGCCAGATTGGAAAGATAGATGACATCCTCGCCGTCAAGGTCCACCGCTATCTGGAGATAGCTCTTGGCAAGCTCCGTGTCGCCGCTCTCGCGGGCGCAGATTGAAAGCTCGTTGTAGACCTCGGCGTTCTTTCCGTCGATCCTGATGCTCTCGAGGAGGTCCTTCTGGGCACCGCTGTAGTCCTCAAGGACACGCTTTGCCCAGCCTCTGAGGAAGAATGCCTCCCAGCTCTTCTCGTTGGATGCTATGTACTTGTCCATGATCTCAAGGGCATCGTCTGGACATCCCATCATCATCTTGTCGTAGGCATACATGATTTGGTCCTTGGAGCTGAGCATCTTCTCGATGGACTTGAGGGTGTGCATGGCTTCCTCACGTTTCTTCCTGTCCTGCTCCAGCTCGGTGTACTTCGCCAGAAAGTCGCGGGCGCTCTCAACGTCTCCGTGCCTCATGTGGAATGCGGAGATTTCGCTGTAGGTGGGGGCGTAGTTCGGATGCATTTCCTTGCACTCGTTGAGGATGGCAAGGATCTTGTCGTCATACATGTCGGCCTCGGTGTCCCTGTTCTTTCTGTGGAGGTCCACGGTCATCTGGGCATAGAGGACGGCAAGGTTGATGTAGCTTTCCGGTACATCGGAGAGATGGTTCACGGCAAGCATCAGCTCTTCGGCGAACTCATATTCCCTCTTGTTGCTCTGGGCTATGGCGGCAAGGTTCAGTTCCTTGACCACATCCGGCTGGAGCTCCAGGAGGAGTTGCTTGTAGTAGTCTATGTTCTTGTTCTCAGGGTCCCAGGCCACGACCTTGATCAGGCCTGCGACGATGCTGTTGAAATCAATGTCTTCTGTAACGCTTCCCTCCGGAAACTGGATGGGGAGCGGGACGGCTCCGGACATGGAGACCTCACCGATTTTCCTTTCCTCGGGGAGAGTGATGAAACGTATGTCTTTCAGTTCTTTGCGCATGTAAGAGAATATAACAAAAACAGTTTGGAAAATAAAGGCATCGGAAGGCGCAAAAAAAACGCTGCGGTTACTAGGACTGGAATCTCTTGAACCGAGGTTCAAGGGGGATCCCCAGTTAAGTCGCCGATTCTGTTCCTTGAAACCCTAGGGTAGGAGCAATGCACAGCTTCTATGCCGGGATCCGTTCTGTAAGTTTGAGCAAGAGAATTACGTCTCTTCGCCGCAACTGTAATTATGGTAGCATAGGGTAAACCGCATTGGAAGTGCAAAAAAGCGTCTTTTTGAACAGTTCGGTAAAATTCAGCTGAGAGCGACGGAGACGGCTATCTCCGCATATTTTTCATAGGCGTCACGGCCCATATTGCGCAGTCTTCCCACTTCCCAGATCTCTTTCTCCAGCTTGTCGGCGCAGAAGAACATCTGGAAGCACTGGACGTTCCTGTACTGGGCAACGGCCATGTTGGCGGCACATTCCATGTCCACACAAAGACATTTCTCGTCCTTCATCATCTTGGCGGCGGAAGGGGTCTCCCTGTAGAAGGCATCCGTTGACCAGACGCGGCCGCAGATATGGGGGACATCCATGTCCGTAAGGATGGAGTCGAGCTTTTTGGCTGACTGGATGTCTATCCAGTTGCTGTCGTGCGGGGCATAGTGCCAGCTTGTGCCTTCATCGCGGTATGCCTGGGTAGGGACGATTATGTTGCTCCCGTTCAGCGGGGACAGTGAACCGGCTGAACCGATGAACACAAAACGCATCACGTTGCGAGCGATGTACTCCTCCATGAAGCCGGCGGAGAGCGGGGCTCCTATGGGAAGGTTGACAACACCTATGCGGTCATGTTTTACCTTTGCCTCATAGACGGGGCAGGGGAGGCCGCATCTGAAGGTGGAGACCTGCTTCAGGTTGTACTTGCGGTCGATGGCCTTAAGGAGCTTTGTCTGCCATGTCACGACCATTGCAAACGGCATCTCTTCATCGGTTCTTACTATGTCACGTGGCTTTAGAAGCTCTTCTTCTCTGAAAAACGGCAGCATGTTCTCTCCATGAAAAGGGTTCCTGAACAGTCTACTTTGCAAGGGCACGTCTTTCAATACGGATGCTGTTTTTTGAGTTTACTATTGCATGTGGCTCCGAAATGGTGGTAGTATTGACTTCAACTGTTTCCAATATATAGTAATGGAGTTTCGAGTTGTTAAAGTACATTGTCAAACGAATCTTCCTGGCTCTTGTCACGATCATGATAATCTGTCTGATCACATTCTTCGTGATGCATGCCGTGCCCGGAGGACCTTTCAACAGGGAGAAGGCTCTTTCACAGGCGACCATTGACGCGCTCAATGCCCGCTACGGACTGGACAAGCCCCTCTTCTCCCAGTTCATCAGTTACATGAAGAACATTCTTCATGGAGATTTCGGAGTATCACTCAAGAACGGCCGTGAGATAAGCGACATCATCGCCGAGTCGTTCCCGATTTCAGCAAGGCTCGGACTTACCGCGATGTTCTTTGCCCTTACTCTGGGCATCATTCTGGGTAGTACAGCCGCAATTATGAGGAACAAGTTCCCCGACAGGGTCATTGTGTTCTTCTCCACGCTGTTCACCGCGGTTCCCAGCTTTGTCCTTGCGACACTGCTTCTGCTTGTTTTTTCCATCAAGCTCGGATGGGTGCCAGTCTGGAGCGCCAACGAGACGCACTACCTTCTGCCTGTCATGGCTCTTGCGGCCTATCCCATGGCCTATACCACACGTCTTGCCAAGACAAGCATGCTGGACGCTCTGGGACAGGACTACATCAGGACCGCCAAGTCTAAGGGTGTCGCAAGATGGAAGGTCATCTTCAAGCATGCCCTGAAGAACTCCATGATCCCGGTCATCACATACGCCGGTCCCCAGATCGCCTACATCATCACGGGTTCGATGGTCGTTGAGACCGTCTTCACAGTAGGTGGAATCGGAACCAAGTTCGTCAGCGGAATCAACAACCGCGACTACACCCTGATCATGGCCACGACCATCTTCCTCGCAACGCTGATGGTCATCGCAACGCTGATCTGCGACATTCTCTACAAGCTCGTGGATCCGAGAATCAAATACGAGTGAGGAGGGCGCAATGGAAATCAAAAGAGACGAGAACGGAAATCCGAAGAAAGCGCCTTTCAGCCTTCAGGTAGATCTCTCGAAGTTCAATTCGGCCATGTTCGAGAAGGCATCCGACGAGGAGAAGAGCCAGCAGGACGTCATGAGCGAGAGCACCACGTTCTTCAAGGACGGAATGCGCAAGCTCTTCAGAAACCCGCTTGCAGTGGGAAGCATCATTGTCCTGAGCCTGATCCTTCTGGTCATCATCTTCGCACCGCTGTTTGTCCCGTACCGCTATGAGGAGATTCTCTCCGTAGACGGAGTCAGGGACAAGGGAGCAAAGAACCTTGCTCCGTTCACATATTCGAAACTCGAGCAACAATACATAGAAGCCGGCGGGACACGCTTCCCACATATCTTCGGAACCGATGAGCAGTGCCGTGACTACTTCATCCGTGTCATCTACGGAACAAGGGTCTCGCTTGTCGTAGGTTTCTTCGCAAGCATCATCGTCCTGATCATCGGAATGCTGTACGGAAGCATATCCGGATATCTGGGAGGCAAGGTAGACCTTGTGATGATGAGAATAGTCGACATCATTTACTCGCTGCCGGACATGCTGATAATCATATTGCTTTCCGTTGTCCTGCAGACGGTCCTCCAGTTCACGCCGGGTTCGTTCCTGGATTCGCTGGGAACCAACATGATCTCGCTGTTCATAGTCTTCGGTCTGCTGTACTGGGTCAGCATGGCCCGTCTGATCAGAGGCCAGATCCTCTCGATCAAGCAGAACGAGTACATCCTGGCAGCCAAGTCGATCGGCGCCCCGACCGGAAGGATCATCAAGCGCCACATCCTGCCCAACTGCCTTTCCGTCATCATCATCTCCACGGCACTTCAGATTCCGTCGGCAATCTTCACCGAAAGCTATCTGAGCTTCGTCGGTCTGGGTGTCCAGGCTCCGATGCCGTCGCTGGGATCTCTTGCCAACTCGGCAAGAGGTGGCCTGCAGAGCAACTCCTACAAGCTGCTCTTCCCGGCTTTGATGATCTGTCTCATAGTCCTGAGCTTCAACCTTCTCGGTGACGGTCTCAGAGATGCGTTCGACCCGAAGTTGAGGAAGTAGTATGGCAGACACAAAGACAAAGGAAAAAGTACACCTTCTCAGCGTACAGGACCTGCACACATCGTTCTTCACCGATTCCGGAGAAGTCCACGCCGTCAACGGAGTGTCCTTCAACCTGGATCCCGGTGAGATCCTCGGAATAGTAGGTGAGTCCGGATCAGGAAAGAGCGTCACTGCATACTCCATCATGCAGATTCTTGCCACAACCGGCCGTGTCGTCGGTGGAAATATCCTCTACAAGGGTGATGACCTGACCAAGTGGAACGAGAAGAAACTCTCTGAGTTCAGGGGGAAATGCGTGTCCATCATCTTCCAGGACCCGATGACCAGCCTGAATCCTGTCTTCACGATCGGCAACCAGCTGATGGAGGCAATCAAGCTCCATACCGACAAGAAGGGCAAGGTGGCCTGGGACAGGGCCGTGGAGCTTCTCTCCCTTGTGGGCATCAACGAGCCCGAGCGCCGCATGCGCCAGTATCCGCATGAGCTTTCAGGTGGAATGCGCCAGCGTGTCATGATCGCCATGGCACTCGCCTGCGAGCCGGATATCCTCATTGCCGACGAGCCGACAACGGCTCTGGACGTCACCATCCAGGCCCAGATTCTCGAGCTGATGCAGGACCTTCAGAAGAAGCTCGGAATGGCGGTCATCCTCGTCACCCACGACCTTGGTGTCATCGCGGAGCTCTGCGACAACATCATAGTCATGTACGGCGGAAGGATCTGCGAGCGCGGAACAGCCAACGAGATCTTCTACAGCCCGCGTCACGAGTACACCAAGGGCCTTCTGAAGTCCATCCCGAACGTGAAGAACATGAAGGAGAAGCTGGTTCCCATTTCCGGTACTCCGATCAACATCCTCAATCTGCCCAAGGGCTGCCCGTTCTGCGCAAGATGCGAGAACTGCATGAAGATCTGTCTGGAGCAGCCGCCCATGGAGATTGACATCAACGAGAATCACAAGGCTTCCTGCTGGATGAATGTGAAGCTCGCATTCGAAGGAGGTGCCGTATGACAAGCACTCCGCT
>CADBOI010000074.1 GCA_902796335.1 uncultured Spirochaetales bacterium | reverse complement strand
GCATTTCAAATGCCTGGAAGGGCAAAAATAGCTCTGAAAATTCTTTTTGAAATCTTTTTTTAAAAAAAGTGAAAAAAAATTTTAAAAATTGTTGACAACTATATCCATGTGTTGTACTTTGTACGTGGGCATAAAAACATAACCCGATTAGCTCGGAAGAAAAAAAGAGGAAAAGAAAATGAAGAAAGTTCTTACAATTCTGGTTGTTCTTGCACTGTTCGCTGGTTTCGCATTCGCTGATGGAAATACTGTTACCCTTACAACAAAAATCGACAAGATTTCTCCTACCTTTGCACTTGCTGTCAAGGATGGCGAAAATTATGTTACAACCAAGACTGTGAATGATATTACCGCAGTTGACGGTGTCACAGCTGAGTTCAAGGTTTCTCAGACATCAGATGCCAGAGTTGCCAACGGAGCATATGCTACACTCACAGTTACATGCGGAGAGTTCTTCCTTTACGATGGTGATACTAAGGTCACTCCTAATGTTTCCACAGCTGTCCCGACAATCTCCAGCGCTACAAACGCTGCAGTTGGAGCTCGCACAAATCTTTCCTACAACGCGAACGCTGCAGTCGCAAGCAACGTTGTAACCTTCACTCCGAAGTATGCTGGAATCGTTGCAGCTGGTGACATCGGAACCTTCTCAGCCAACTGGGTTCAGAGAACCGATCTTCCTGCCGGAACATACAAGGCAGACGTCACACTGGCTTACACAGCACTCTGATAGAAATAAGAATTGTAATAGATATAAAGGCCGCCGAAGAGATTCGGCGGTTTTTATTTGTCTTTTTACATGGGTTTATTTGTCATTTTTACAAAATCAAAAAAAATATCATCAAACACACAATAAAAAAGAAAAGAAATATCTTTAATTTCATTCTGTAACTTTTGCCGCAAATCCGCCTGTTTTTAGTAAAAAAGTGCTGAAAACAGGCATTTTCTTGTCTCGAGGTACCTCTCAGACCAGTCTTCCGCGGGCTACTATTTATGTGTAAGGAAAAACTGATAAGGAGAGAGACGAGATGAAGAGAGCAGTTCTGGTTCTACTGATGGTCCTGGTTGCTGCGGTCTGTTTTGCAGAGACCCATACCATCACTCTCGTCTCCAGAGTCGAGAAGGTTGATGCAGAGTATGCAATCAGAAACGCAGAGACCGGAAAGGTTGGTGCTTCGGTTGTCTACAGCACGGACGAGATCGCAAAGGCTGATGTCAGAACTTCATTCGACATCATCCAGATCAACGACAGCAACGCCTTCGGAACTGTTCTCCTTCAGGTTTCAGCAACTGAGCTGACAGCAAAGGTTGACGGCAAGGTCTACAGCACAGACGGTGTTACAATCACGATGAACGGTGTCGAGTACGGTTCGGAAGTTTCATTCGTGAGATACACAGCCGGTGCAACAGCAGCCGGAGCAGTTGTTGGTTCCTTCGAGGTTGAGTGGCCCACAAGCGCAGAGCTGGTCGAGGCTACTTACCAGGCTTGTGTGACACTCACAGCCACCACACTTTGACATTCGATTGGGTTAGTGGATTATAGATTTGAGGCCGATCCGAAAGGGTCGGCTCTCTTTTTGCCCTTTTGTCCCATTGCCGTTTGAAATAGTTTTAATTAACTTTGTCCTATATACGGAGGAAACACATGGAAAGAAAACAGTTTAAGACAGAAGTTTCCGAACTTCTGCAGCTGATCATTCATTCACTGTATTCACATAAGGAGATATTCCTCAGGGAGCTGGTCTCGAATGCATCCGATGCACTGGACAAGCTGAAGTACAAGACCCTCGTCGACGGAAAGACTCCGGAAGGCGAGCTCAGGATAGATCTCAGCTTCACCGAAGGTGAGAACCGCACACTGACAATCGAGGATGACGGAATCGGAATGACTCATGACGAGCTTGCCGAGAACCTCGGAACAATTGCCAGGTCCGGAACCAAGCATTTCCTGGAGAATCTCACGGAGGACCAGAAGAAGGACAGCAACCTCATCGGTCAGTTCGGTGTTGGTTTCTACTCGGCTTTCATGGTTGCAGACAAGGTGGAGGTCATCTCCAGAGCCTACGGAAGCGACCAGGCCTACAAGTGGGTCAGTGACGGAAAGGACAAATATACAATAGAAGAGGCCCAGCGCCCCGGATGCGGAACAACAATCATCCTGCATCTGAACGACGAGGGCAAGGAATATGCAAACAGATGGCAGATCGAGAACCTGATCAAGCAGTATAGCGACCATATCGCATACCCCATCTATCTTGCGTATGACCAGAACACCTATGACGACAAGTACAATGTCACAGGCAGCGAGCACAAGGTCGAGAAGATCAACAGCGCCGCCGCGCTTTGGACAAGAAGCAAGAGCGAGCTCAAGGACGAGGACTACAACGAGTTCTACAAGAACACCTGCTACGATTCGGAGAACCCGCTGTTCTATCTGCATACAAAGGCAGAAGGAGCGACAGAATACACCACATTGTTCTTCATTCCTGCAAAGGCTCCGTTCGACATGTATCATGCCGACTACAAGCCGGGCGTGAAGCTCTATGTGAAACGCGTCTACATCACTGACGATGAGAAGGAACTTCTTCCCACTTATCTGCGTTTTGTCCGCGGAATCATCGACAGCGAGGATCTGCCGCTGAACGTCTCACGTGAGATACTGCAGCAGAACCGCGTGATGACAAGCATCCGCAACGCATCCGTCAAGAAGCTTCTGGGCGAGTTCAAGAAGATCTCCGAGCAGAACAAGGAGCTCTACGAGAAGTTCATCGAGCAGTACAACCGCCCGATGAAGGAAGGCCTGTATCAGGATTATGCCAACAGGGACGACCTTCTGGAGCTGGTCCGCTACAAGAGCACTGCTGTTGACGGCTACACATCCCTCAAGGATTACAAGGAGAGGATGATTGCAGACCAGAAGAGCATCTACTACATCACAGGCTCCGATGAGGCAGCCCTGAAGAACTCACCGCTTCTCACATCGTTCAAGGAGAAGGGCATCGAGGTCCTCATCATGACCGATGATATCGATGACCTTGTCATCTCTTCGGTGGGCAAGTACAAGGATATCCCGCTGAAAGCCGTGAACAAGAGCGGCACAATGGACGACTTCCTGACCGAGGACGAGAAGAAGCAGGCCAAGGAGAAGGGAAGTGCGGTGACCGAGAAACTCAAGAAAGCCCTTGGCGACAGAGTGAAGGAAGTTGTGGTCTCCACAAGACTCACCGATGTATCGGCAGTTGTGGTCACGGACGAGAACGACCCGTCGGTCCAGATGCAGCAGCTTCTGAAGGCCATGGGACAGCAGGGTTACGAAGGCAGTGCACCTATCCTCGAGGTCAATGCCGACGATCCGTTCGTAAAGAAAATCGTGGATTCCAAAGACGACAAATATGTTGAGGATGCAGCAAGCGTTCTTCTGGATCAGGCCCTTCTTTCAGAAGGTGTGATGCCGAAGAATCCTGCAGAGTTTGCAAGAAAACTCCATTCTCTTCTCATATAAGGTTTTTCCAAAGTTTTCTGCCCGTGAATTCCGTTTAGGAATCTGCGGGCTTTTTTTGTAGGTTTCGGTCTGAAAATCAGTTCTTGTCCAAGCCGATCAGGTAGGTCTCGAAGCTGTCCACCCTGCATGCCTTGGGCTTGAGGGTCTTTGCTTTCTTGAACAGCTTGCGCATCTCAATCAGAAGCTGCTGCTGGCCGCCGCCCTGGAAGATCTTTATGACAAGATTGCCGTGCTGTTTGAGCTGTTCCTTTGCAAGGAAGAGAACCTGCTCGGCAAGCCATTCGCTACGGGTTGTGTCCACGGTGCGGTTTCCTGTGGTCATCGGGGCTGCATCGCTGATTATCGCATCATACGGTCCGTGGCTTGTCAGTTTTTCTCTGATTTCCTTTGAGAAGGCATCGCCCACATAGGCTGTGACAGTAGGGGGAACAGGATTGAGGTTCAGCGGATTCAGATCCACGCTGATGATGGTCCCGTTTCCCTTGAGCAACATCCTGTGGGTATAGAGAGTCCAGCTTCCCGGAGCGGCTCCTACATCCAGAACAGTGTCACCGGGTTTTATGATCCTGTTCGCCTGCTGGATTTCCTCGAGCTTGTAGACGCTTCTTGCGGGATAGCCCTCTCTGTGGGCCCTCTGGGTATAGGAATCTGCTGTGTCCCTTCTGCTTGTTGCCATGCCATCATTGTAAAGTAAAAAGGGTAGCTTGTCATCTTTGACACTTGCTTTAAAATGGTTGCTTCACTATTTTAGTCATATGATGAAGGATTCGTTTCTAAACAAAAAGTTCAAATATACATATTCGAATGCAACACTTTATCTGGTGATGATAAACGTTCTGGTTTTTATCGCCACGGCTTCCAACAGGATTTCATTCAGAGGCATTCCGCTTTTCTACTGGCTCAGTCTGGTTCCCGGATTCGTAAACATGGGTTGGGTCTGGCAGCTGGTGACATACATGTTCGTCCACGGAAGCGTCTCGCATCTGTTCTTCAACATGCTGGCGCTTTTCATGTTCGGACGACTTCTTGAACGCACTTTGGGAACAAGGGAGTTCCTTCTGTTCTACTTTGTCTGCGGAATAATGGGCGGCGTTGTCCACTATCTGTACTACGCCCTTCAGGGAGCGGTCATCGGAGTGCCTGTCATGGGAGCCTCCGGTGCGATATATGCACTTCTTTTCCTGTGTGCCGTGATGTTCCCCAATGCGCAGATCCTGCTGTTCTTCTTCATTCCTATGAAGATGCCTTATGCCGTGATGGTGTTCGTGGCAATCGAGATTTTCTTCCACATCTTCGGAATTGCAAACGGAGTGGCACACCTTCTGCATCTGTCTTGCATCCTGTTTGCCTGGATCTACGTAATGGTCCGCTTCAGGGTGAATCCCATCAAGGTCTGGAAGGATAATCTCTAAGCCTTTCAACAGGATCCGGGTCGGAATCCGGATAAAAAAATCAGCCGGATTTACATTTTTCATGGTTTCCGGCTGATTTATCAGCTTTTTTTCTGTTTTTTTGAAAATCCGGCTGACAGGCTTCCCCTGCCAGAGGATTTCACAGTCCGAGCTGCTTGAGAATTGTGATGATGTAGGGTCTCTTCTCGCGTCTTGCGTACTCCATCACGTTGTGTCCCTGCCAGTCGCAGATCGTGATGTCTGCTCCACAAGTGATCAGCTGTGAGAAGATCCTTGTGTTCTGGTTCTGGAGAACGGACATGATCAGCGGAGTCTCACCAAGATAGTTTCTGGCGTTGATGTCAGATCCAGCCTCGACAAGAGCCTCGATGATCTTAGGGTTGGAACAGGTGTTGGCTGCAAGATGCAGTGCGTTTGACCTGTACTTGGGCTCGACCGCAGCAATGTCGGCACCGTTCTTGATCAGAGCCTTGAGGACAACAACGTGTGTGTTGTACTGTGCGGCGAGCATGAGGGGAGTGAGTCCCCATTCATTTGTGCAGTTGATTTCTGCGCCCTGTCTGATCAGAGTGTGGATGTCGTTAGCGGATGTTGAAGAGATTGCGGCTGCAAGCAGCTTTTTGTTAAGGGTTTTTTGCTTATTTGTCATACTCTTTAGCCTAATCCTTTTTTGTAAAGTAAAATATTTAATTGAATTATTTCAGAAAAAATACTAATTGTAAATATTGGAAGGTGCTGGAAAACGATAATTATGACACTTTTTTACTAAATGTCATGTAAAAATGCAAAAAAAAGCTGCACCCGAAAGGATGCAGCTTGATATGTCATCAAAGCTCGGTGATCATACCCTCTGTTCGAGCTTTGCAATGAGGGTCTTTATCTCTTCTGCAAGATTGTCCAGATCGAAGTTCATGGCCTCGTCTTCCGAGCCGCGGACCTTGACCTCGCACTTGCCTTCCTTGAAGCTTCTGTTGCCCAGGGTGATTCTGATTGGGATTCCAATCAGGTCGGCATCCGCGAACTTGACACCTGCGGATTCCTTTCTGTCGTCGTAGAGGACCTCGATTCCGGCGGCCTCAAGGTCGTGGTAGATCTTCTCGGCGACATCGGTGTCCTTGATCAGGCTGATGAAGTGCACCTGGTAGGGGGCGACAGCAATCGGGAGCTTCAGGCCGCTCTCGTCGTTGTACTCCTCGCAGAGACAGGCAAGAAGACGTCCGATTCCGATTCCGTAGCTTCCCATGATGACCGGCTTGCGCTGGCCGTTCTCGTCCTGGTAGTAGCAGTTCATGGCCTCGGAGTAGCGGGTGCCCAGCTGGAAGATGTTTCCGACCTCAACGCCCTTGGAAGCTGAAAGCGGCTTTCCGCAGGTGGGGCATCTGTAGCCGTCTGCCGCGCTGGCGATGTCGGCAACGATTCCGTTGTAGTCCACACCGAAGTTGGTGTTCAGATAGTGGTAGCCTTCCTTGTTTGCACCGGCAACCAGATTGTTGGACTTGGCTACGGAATCATCGACTATGACGACTGTTCCTGCCTTGCATCCGATAGGCGATCCGAATCCCGGAACCATGTTGGCTGCAAGGATCTCTTCTTCGTGGGCAGGTCTGAGGCTGTTGGCTCTTGCTGCGTTCTGAAGCTTGTTCTCCTCGATGTCCATGTCGCCACGGACGATTCCGACAATGAGCTTGTCCTCTTCCTCTCCGTTCTGGTCGTTGATGAATGTTCCGACCATGAACAGGGCCTTGGCTGTCTTTGTCGCCGGGATGTTCAGGAACTTGCAGAGGTCTTCGATCGTCTTTGCCCCAGGAGTTGCAACAAGCTCCTTTGCCTTGGGCTCTTCGGCGAAGTAGTCCTTCTGGAATGTTGCCACCTGTCTGTTGGCGGTATAGCCGCAGGACGGGCAGTAGATGATCGTGTCCTCGCCGATGGGGGAGAGGTACATGTATTCGTGGGAGACCTTTCCACCCATCATTCCGCTGTCCGATCCGACTGCGATGACGGGAAGTCCGCATCTCTTGTAGATTCTGAAATAGGCGTCGTAATGTGCCTTATAGACCTTCTCAAGACCTTCCTGGTCCTTGTCGAAGCTGTAGCTGTCCTTCATCGTGAACTCGCGGACACGGATGAGGCCGGCTCTGGGTCTCGGATCGTCTCTCCACTTGGTCTGAAGCTGGTAGACCAGAAGCGGAAGTCTCTTGTACGAGTCGATGACGTTCCTTCCGAGGTCGGTGCAGCACTCCTCGTGAGTCATGGCAAGAACCATGTCTCTGTCGTTGCGGTCCTTGAAGCGGCTCATCTCCCTGTCGATGCTGTAAAAGCGTCCGGTCTCCTTCCAGAGGTCACCAGGGTTGACCACCGGCATCAGGATCTCCTGTGCACCAAGGGCGTCCATCTCCTGTCTGACTATCGTTGAGATCTTCTG
>CADBOI010000073.1 GCA_902796335.1 uncultured Spirochaetales bacterium | reverse complement strand
AGCAATGGACTGAAAATCCATGTGTCCCTGGTTCAATTCCTGGAGACGGCAGACAAGGGCAGCTAGCGATAGCTGCCCTTTGTTTTTTGAATGTGCTTCGTGGCAATTCCTTCGTCGCATCGCTTGGGCCGTGCAGACAGCACTGTCCCGCGCTTGCTCCCAGGACTTGCACCCGAATCGTAACATAGGCAGATAAAGGTCAATTGAATGGACAAGCAGGAAATGCGCAGAACTATTCTCAAAGAGCTCGCACTCACTCCGGGACCGGATCCCTCGGAGGTGGCATCTGCCATCTGCGCCCTTGAGGAGTACAGAAAGGCCGAAACAGTTCTTGCCTACGTCCCTCTCAAAAGCGAAGTCGATGTCTCCCTTTTCATAGACAGGGCCCTGGAAGACGGGAAGACCGTGGCGTTTCCCGATATGGAACCCGGAGTCTTCAATGTTGCTGACAGAAACTGGCGTCTGCATCTGAAAACACTTGAGAACAGGACGCAGACAACCGAAGGTTGCCCCGTATTGAACATAAAAAGCCGCAATGGTATAGTTTCTTCCACCAAAGGAATTATCCTGGTACCCGGACTTGCCTTCACAGAATTCGGAACCAGACTTGGAAGAGGTGCAGGATATTATGATCAGCTACTTGCCTTGATGGCCCAATCCGGTTTTGCAGGTTTCACATCAATGGGAATCTGCAGGAAATCCCAGCTGGTGGAAGAACTCCCCCAGCAGCCACACGACATCAAAGTCAGTATGGTTCTCGCTTTCTGAATACATTTTGAATTCATTTTTCATCAGGCAATATGCGCAGGATATTAAAATATGCCCGCAAGCATTGGAAGCTGTATCTGACGTCCGCGATCTTCACGTTCTTCGGAATATTCTTCGCCGCTTTGGGGCCGCAATACATACAAAAGATAATTGATACATGCATAGTTGGAGGCCGGGGAGACCTTTTCTTCTCCCTTGCCATCCCTCTTCTGGCCGCCTACATCATCGCGGGAGTTGCCAACTACATACAGGAATACTCGTCGGACTGCATCAGCTCAGCCATGCAGAGGAGCTTCCGTGAGGAGACCTTCCGCAGCGTGATGGCCCAGGACCAGTACTTCTTCCACGACAACAACCCCGGTGAGCTCATGAGCCGCACAAAACAGGACATCGAGAACATCGGCTTCTCCTGCGGCTTCATCTTCATGTTCTTCTCGTACATCGTCATCCACCTGATCTACATGTCATACTGCATGCTCAGGCTCAGTCCAAAGGGAGCCCTTCCCGCTCTGGTCATCATGCCGGTGATCGGACTTCTTGCAATCCTGTCCGAACCAAAGGGCGTGAGGCTTTCGGAGAAGAAATCAGACGACATAGCCGCCATGAACCAGAGTGCAACCGAGACACTCAGCGGAATCCGCACCGTCAAGGCATTCGGCCGGGAACACGAGGAGTCCGCAAGGTTCGACAGAAGCCACCGCGCCTACAACAGACATTTTCTGAAGCTCGACTACCTTTGGGCCAACTGGATATCACCCATGGAAGCCCTTGGAAGGATAATGCTGTTTGCCTCCGTCCTTTTCTGCGGATTGCAGGTGATCAACGGCAGCATGACACTTGGAGAGCTTTCAGCCATCACCGTCTATACGGCGGAGCTGTCATGGCCGATGATGGAGATAGGATGGATTCTTTCCGAATTCGCATCGGCACGTGCGTCGCTTAAGAAGATATCTGTCATAGTCGACTCGGAACCAGTCATCAAAGACGGTCCGAAGCATCTTGAGAAGCAGACGGGAGACCTTGAATTCGACCATGTGACTCTGCTTGGAAACAACGGTGGAAAAATCCTAGACGATGTCTCATTTCACCTTAGAAGTGGAAAAACCTTGGGTATCATGGGCGCAACAGGCAGCGGAAAGAGCACCATAGCAAACCTTGCCATGCGCTTCATAGACCCCTCATCCGGCTCTGTCAGAACAGATGGAGTTGACCTCAGGGAACTGGATATTGAAAGCGCAAGATGCGGCAAGGCCATTGTCACCCAGGACATTTTCCTGTTCTCCGACACAATCACGGCAAACCTCGACAAAGGCAGAAAAGGACTTCTGTCCCGGGATCTGATCGTTCGATCCGCAACCGATGCGGCTGCACACGATTTCATCTCCAAGCTCTCAGACGGCTACAACACTGTCATCGGAGAAAAGGGAGTCGGTCTTTCGGGTGGCCAGAAGCAGAGAGTCTCCATCGCAAGGGCGTTCGCCTCGCAGAGACCACTTCTGATCTTCGACGATGCCACATCCGCTCTGGACATGGAGACGGAGAAGAAAGTCCAGAAGGCCATAGCCGGTCATGCAAACAGGACAATGATGATAATCGCCCACAGGATCTCCGCAGTGAGGGATGCCGATGAGATCATAATCCTGGACCACGGACGCATTGTTGAACGCGGAAACCATGAAAGTCTCATGGCCCTGAAGGGAAACTACTACAGAACCTTTGTTTCCCAGTACCCGGACAAGGAGGTGAACTGATGGCTGTAAACACATACAAACAGGACGAGAAAACCTCCGATGTAAGCAACTTCAGGACACTTGTCAGAACCCTGGGCTATCTGAAGGAATTCAGACTCAAGACAATAGCCTCCATCGCAATGATATTGGTCCAGACCCTGATTGTGGCCGTTCTCCCCATGATCTGCGAGTACGCCGTGGATGTTAACATCGCCAACGGTGATGCAGCGGCCTTGATAAGGACCATGATCGCAGGCTCCGGCCTTGTCCTGGTCAGCTGGCTTCTCACCCTGGGTTACAAGAGGATCCTTGCCGATGTCACCAACAGGATTGTCTACGACATCAGACGCGAGGCCTTTGACCATCTCCAGACACTGTCTCTGTTCTACTTCGACTCCCGACCAACGGGAAAGATCCTCAGCAGGCTCATTGGTGATGTCTCGTCCCTCAAGGAGATGTTCACAAAACTGATCACTACAGTGATCCCCAACGTGGCCCTGGTGATCTCTGTTCTGGTAATCATGGTGAAATCCAGCCCTGCCCTGAGCCTTTCGGCCATCATTCTGCTTCCGCTTCTGATTCTGAGCATCTATTTCATCACCATCAGAGGCTTCAAGAACTGGATGTCGTTCAGACACAAGAACTCTAACATGAACGCCTACACCCACGAAGCCTACACGGGAATCAAGGTCATCCAGGCTTTCGGAGCTGAAAAGGAGACCATTGAAGAGGCCGACAGGATCGTGAAGGATGTTGAGAAGGCCTGGAACAAGGCCGTTCGTCGTGCCGACCTTCTGAACTTCGTCATCTTCTGGTCCATGGGAATCGGCTATTTCATCCTCTACCTCTTTGCCGTCAGATGGCTGAAGCTCGGGCAGACCTCCGTAGGACAGCTGATTGCATTCGCATCCTACATCGCCCTCTTCTGGGAACCTGTGAAGTCCATCGCCTCTGCACTGAACCAGTTCACGAACCAGCTCACCAGCGCACAGAGGGTATTCGAGCTTCTTGACACTCAGTCGATACTGCAGGAGGTTCCGGATGCAACACAGCTCAAGGTCACATCGGGAGAGGTCGAATTCAAGAACATCACGTTCGCATACCCGGACGAACCGGATGCGCAGATTATCCGGGACCTGAACCTCCATGTGAATCCCGGTGAGATGATTGCCCTTGTCGGCCCCACAGGAGCCGGAAAGACAACCATCATCAACCTGATAGCCAGATTCTACGACCCTGTTGAGGGAAAGGTCCTGATAGACGGTCAGGACATCTCAAAGGTCACCCTGACATCGCTGAGGTCCAACATCGGCGTGATGACGCAGGATTCATTCCTCTTTTCCGGTACCGTGAAGGAGAACCTTCTTTACGGAAATCCCGAAGCTACAGAGGATCAGATGAGATGGGCGTGCACGAAACTCGGACTTGATGACATGATCATGTCCCTGCCCCGGGGCTTTGACAGCCACCTTGAACAGGACACGCTGTCCCAGGGCCAGAAGCAGCTGATAGCACTTGCAAGAACCCTGATAGCGGACCCAAGGATCCTCCTTCTGGATGAGGCGACAAGCGCCATAGACACCCGGACCGAGGAACTGGTCCAAAAGGGAATGTCCATCTTGATGAAAGGAAGGACAAGCTTCATCGTCGCCCACAGGCTCTCCACCATCGTCAGGGCGGACCGCATACTTGTGATCCAGGACAAGGGGATAGCCGAATCGGGAACCCACAGCCAGCTTCTCTCCGAAAACGGCATTTATGTCAACCTGTACAATTCCCAGTTCGAAGACATCACATGATGATATTCCCGCGTAGACGAAAGAAGGCCTGAGATAATTCCCAGGCCTTCTTCAATCCAAAATCAACTATCAGGATTACTTCAGGAACAGTGAGAGAATCAGGACCTCGATAAGCGAGGCGACACCGATGATCAGTGTTCCGAGAGTCTGTGTCTTGTAACCCTGCGATGTATCCATCTCTCCGAAATTGGTGACAACCCAGAAGTATGAGTCGTTGGCGTGTGAAACGGTCATTGCACCTGCTCCGATGGCAACTACGACCAGAGCGGCTGAAACCGGTGTCACAAAACCGATGCTCTGCATGATCGGAGCAATGATTCCGGCACTTGTTGTGATGGCGACAGTCGATGAACCCTGAGCAGTCTTGAGGATTGCTGCAAGGAAGAACGGGAACAGATAGCCAAGGGTCCTGAGGACAGAGGCATTGTTCTTGATGAAGTCGATCAGGTTGCTGGAAGAGATGACCTTTCCGAGGACTCCGCCGGCTGCTGTGACGAAAAGGATAGGTCCGACAGTCTTGAGTGTCTCGTTTGTGAGCTCATAGAAATCCTTCATCTTTCCGGACTGGGCAAGAAGCAGGACGCCGAAGAGGACACCGACAGTGAGAGCGATGATCGGAGTTCCGAGGAATGTGATGAACGGAACAGACTTGCCGGCCATGCTCAGAGCTGAAGAAAGACCCATGAGGATGATCGGGACAATGATCGGTGCGAATGAAGCGAAGCCGCTGGGAAGCTTTCCGTAGGAAGCGACAAGCTGCTCGTATGTCTGCTTTGTTGAATCATCGTCGGTGGGCTCGTCCTTGGCCTTGACTCTCTTACCGATGTAGAGAGCGAAGAAATAGGCGGCGATCATCGGGAAGATGGAGCAAAGGACACCGATTCCCATGACCTGGATCAGGTTGGCTTCCATTCCGAGACCCTGTCCGTACAGTGTGTTGGCTGCGGCGATCGGACCCGGTGTTGGCGGAATGAAGCAGTGGGCGATGTAAAGACCCATGGCAAGGGCGACAGTACTTGCAACGGAACTCTTGCGTGTGCGCTGGACAAGTGACTTTCTGATCGGGTTAAGGATGACGAATCCGCTGTCGCAGAAGACGGGAATCGAGACGATCCATCCCATGAGAAGCATTGCAAGCTCGGGTTTCTTCTTTCCGACAAGCTTGACAACGCAGTCTGCCATCTTCAATGCCGCACCTGTCTTCTCAAGAAGGGTTCCGACCAGGGCACCGAGAATGATGACGATACCGATTGATGTGAATGTGCCGGAGAATCCCTGGCCGATTACGGTCGGGATTGTATCGATCTTGATTCCTGCGACGAGTGCAAGAAGGACCGAGACACACATGATTGAAAGGAACGGATGAAGATGCCACTTGGAAATGGCGATGATCATCAGCGCTATTGCCAGGATGAAGGCAATAATGAGTGGAATTCCTGTCATTTGACTATCTCCTTTTTCGGGTGTTTGTATTCCCTCCTGAAATACTACCATCCCGCAATTCGGAAGTAAATCTTCGATTTATGGGTTATTGAAAAAACACTCATGCACCATTAGAATTGACAGCGTCGGCTAGCCGGCAAAGGAAAAAACATATGAAGAAATTTATGTCATTCATGCTTGCCGTTGCACTGGTGTTTGTTCTTGTATCCTGTGCATCCACGGCAAAAAGCGGTGCGGAGTCTCTGAACCTCTGGACCGACACAGCTCCTACCAAAAGCGCACTGATCAGCTTTGTGGAGGCAGCGGTTGACCCGGACAGCCCGGGCTACATCCCACTTGAAAGAAGAATCGCGGTCTTCGATATGGACGGAACCCTCATCTGCGAGACCGATACCGACTATTTCGACCACACCCTGCTTGAGTACCGTGTCCTGCAGGATCCCACCTACAAGGACAAGGCAAGCCAGGAGGAGATCGAGGTCTGCCTGAAGATGCTCGAGATCAACGAGACATCCAGTCCTGTCGGAGGCATGGACGTTCCGCACGGAAAGGGCGTGGCAACAGCCTTCAAGGGAATGACTCCGGACGAGTTCAACGCCTATGTCCAGGAATTCAAGAAGATTCCGATGCCCGGCTACGAGGGAATGAACCACGGCGAGATCTTCTACCGCCCGATGGTCCAGATTGTCAGATACCTTCAGGCAAACGGATTCACATGCTACATCGTAAGCGGAACAGACCGCTTCATCTCACGTGCCATCTTCTATGACAGCATTCTGAGCGATATTCCCAATTCACAGATCATCGGCTCCGATGTCTCCCTCGTTGCCACGAACCAGGGCGACACCGATGGCCTGAGCTACACATTCCAGGATTCCGACCAGGTCCTCCTGGGAGGAACTTTCCTCATCAAGAACCTGAAGATGAACAAGGTCTCGGCCATTGTCCGCGAGATCGGCGTCCAGCCGGTTCTTTCGTTCGGAAACTCGACAGGCGATGCCGCCATGGCAGAGTATGTCATCACCAACAACCCCTACCCCAGCCTTGCATTCATGCTCTGCTGCGACGACCTTGTCCGTGAGAACGGAAACGAGTCCAAGGCCGAGAACATGTACAATCTGTGCGAGCAGTACGGTTGGATTCCAGTTTCCATGAAGAACGACTGGACCACAATCTACGGCGACGGCGTAACCAGAAAACAGTGAGTTCCCAAAACTCCTATCATGGCCGGGGTCACAAGCCCCGGCTTTTTTTGTTGTTGGACTTGCCGTATACATGTTAGTTTTTATCTATAGGAGAGCCGTAAATGAAAAAACATCTGAATAAAGTTGCAGTCATGTCATTTATCCTAATGGTCTCGCTTCTTTTCTTTGTGTCATGTGCCACAAGTACAGATTCCAGAAGCCTTACCGGAGTCTGGACTTCCAAAAGCGATGATACCTCCAGCAGGTTCAGCTTCACTTCAGACGGTTTCTATGCATATGAGGAGTTTTCTGAAGACGGTCTTACATTTCTTGACTTCGGCAGATACGAGGCACAGGTGCCTGAAGAGGATTCCGAAAGCGAGGAAGAACCCATATTGTCCATAACTCTGGATTCCTACAGTACCGAATACACATGGGACGGGAACAATCTAGTAATCGACCTCTGGGGCAATATGACGGTGTTCACCAGGTCTTCGAAAATTGCAAGGAACAACAGCAACAGATCCAACCTTCTCGGAGTCTGGAGTTTCGATGGCGGCACAATCGGCTTCACAACGGGAGGTTTTGCAATCGCAATGACCCGTAGCGGCGATCTGGGCAGCTATTCCGTAGAGGCTGCGGACGCGGAGAACGGTCTTCCCTCCATATTGATCGACGAGCAGAGAATACCTTTCATCATCATAAATAGCAGGCTCTTCATGGATGACTCCGGATTTGCCGGAACCTGGAACAAGATCTCGCTGAACAGGGAAACAAAGACAGGAGAGGACCAGACCTCTCGTGATGTCCTTGTGAACGCCAGTCCCTGGCATCTGACAGATGTCAGTTCCGGAACATCCCACTACATCTACAGCTTCAGCTCCGGCGGCGGATACACGATGGAGCACTACACCGACTATGATGATTCAAAGAGCAATTCAAGCGGAACATTCAGATACGACAACCATCACATAACTCTTTCCGACGACTCGGACCTTGCCTACGCCATAATCGATCTGAAACCGTTCATGTTCTCGATCTGATTCGAACATTGTTTTCAAAAGAAGAAGACCTCCCGGAATCGAAATCCCGGGAGGTCGAAAGCTTGTTT
>CADBOI010000072.1 GCA_902796335.1 uncultured Spirochaetales bacterium | reverse complement strand
CGTCTTCCTTTCGGTAGCACTGGTACTGATCATAGCAGTATCTCTCATGCCTTCGGTGAGAGGACTGGCTGTTGTGATCCTTGCGGCATATTTTCTGGTTTTCGGAATAATCACAGGCATTGTGGCATGCGGCGAACCGAAGAAGGTCTTGAGGAGTTTCCTCAACGGAGTGCTCGGTGCTCTGCCGACTCTTGCTTTCATCGCGTTTGCGGCCTCGGTCAAGTTTGTGTTCGAGGAAGGTGGAATCCTGCCGACAATAGTCCATCAGATCAATCTGATGATCGAAGGCCACAGCCTGATCACCGTGGCCCTCTCCATCTATCTGATTGTTCTGGTTCTGGAGTTCTTCATCTCATCGTCCACCGCAAAGGCCATCCTTGTCATGGGTCTTCTGGCCATGGTCAACACAGGTCTCAGCCGCCAGATGCTTGTTCTGCTCTACACATTCGGAGACGGATACACAAACGTGATCTTCCCCACATCTCCGGTACTGCTGATTTCGCTTTCAATGATCGAGGTCGACTACTTCAAATGGATGAAGAGGGGTCTCCCCCTCTTCCTTTCCACCTTTGTGCTGGTGGTCGCATTCATAGCCCTGGGCATAGCCGCAGGTTATTGATATTCCTTTCGGTTCTCAGATTCTCTCGCTCTTCTCAACGTCCAGGAAGTACTTGTAGGTATCAACCTTCAGCTCTCCGCAGGCAGCCTCGTCGCATGCGATGATGGCATTCTTATGAAGCTGGAGTGCGCTGCAGGTCCACATCTGGCTCACTCCGCCTTCGACAGTCTGTGCAAGGGCGCGGGCTTTGCTGTGGCCGTTGATAAGAATCAGGACTTCCTTGGAATCCGTGACGGTGCCGACTCCGACGGAGAGTGCATAGGCGGGAACCTTCTCCGGGTCGTTTCCGAAGAATCTTGAGTTGACGATCCTTGTGTCGGTGGTGAGGGTTCTGAGTCCTGTTCTGGAGTTGAGGGATGTGAACGGCTCGTTGAAAGCGATGTGTCCGTCTACTCCGATTCCACCCATGAAGAGGTCGATTCCACCGAGAAGGGCGATCTTTCTTTCATAATCGGCACATTCCTTCTCAGGATCCTCTGCCATGCCGTTGAGCATGTTGATGTTCCTCTCGGGAAGGTCGATGTGGTTGAAGAAGTTCTCATGCATGAAGTACCAGTAGCTCTGGTCATGATCATGGTCAAGTCCCACGTATTCATCCATGTTGAATGTCACGACGTTCTTGAACGAAACCTTTCCGGCCTTGTTCATCTCGATGAGCTTCTTGTAGACTCCGAGCGGTGACGATCCTGTGGGAAGGCCAAGAACGAACGGGCGCGGTCCCCTGTGGGAATTGATGGCGCAAACGATGTGCTCCGCAGCCCAGATGCTCATTTTCTCATAGTTTTCCTGAATGACTACTCTCATGTTATCCTCCGTTTGCTGTCAGACGGCATGTCCCTTTTTCCTGATAACGGAAATGACTTCACCGACATACTGTCTGCAGAGATCCTCCGTACTTGCTTCTACCATAACACGAATTAGCGGTTCAGTTCCACTCTCACGCACAAGAATGCGTCCGGAGTCGCCGAGCTTCTCCTCAACCTTCCTGACTGCATTCTGAACATCCTCGTCTCCTATTGTGGTCGCCTTGTCTTTGACCTTCACATTCTCCAGGACCTGCGGATAGGTCTTCATTCCGGAAGCCAGTTCGCTGAGTTTCTTCTTTTTGGCCAGCATGACCTCCATTATCTTCAGTGCGGTGAGAACTCCGTCACCTGTGGATGCGTATTTTGCAAAGATGATGTGTCCGCTCTGCTCGCCTCCGATCCTGCATCCGTGCTCGACCATGTAGTCATGCACATATTTGTCACCGACTTTGGTCTTCACCGCATCGATGCCCTCGGCCTCAAGGGCCTTGAAGAATCCGAAGTTGGACATTACGGTCACGACGATTGTGTTGTTCAGGAGCTTTCCCCTCTCCTTCATGTACTTTCCATACATGTAAAGGATGTGGTCTCCGTCAACGACATTGCCCTTCTCGTCGACGGCCAGACACCTGTCGGCGTCACCGTCAAAGGCAAAACCTACATCCAGATGCTTGTCCACAACCAGTTTCTGAAGTCCGCCGATATGGGTCGAACCGGCGTTCTCGTTGATGTTGAATCCGTTGGGGTCGGCGTTGATGACATATGTCTTCGCTCCAAGAGCATCGAAAACCGCCTTGGCGATGTTCCATGTGGTTCCGTTTGCACAGTCTAGTCCGACGGAGATTCCCCTGAACGAATACTTGCACAGAGAGATGAGGTATCCGATGTAGCGGTTTCTTCCTGAGACATAGTCGACCATCTCTCCTATGTCGTGGCGTGTGGCGAACGGAATCTCCGTCCACTTGCTTCCGAAGCACTCGAGCTTTCCGTCGATGTAATCCTCGCAGAGATCCAGAACCGCATCCTCCATCTTCTCGCCGTACTTGTTGATGATCTTGATTCCGTTGTCATAGTACGGATTGTGGGATGCCGTAATCATGATTCCGCAGTCGAAATCGTCAACGTGTGCGATGTAGGCCACCGAAGGGGTGGTTGTTACGTGCATGAGGTACACATCGGCACCGGAGGCCACTATTCCGCCGGCCAGCATGTACTCGAACATGTAGCAGGACCTTCTGGTGTCCTTTCCTATTACGATCTTGGGGCTTTCCGAATCCCCGCGCTGTTCCCTGAGGCTCTTGTAATACCAGCCAAGGAATCTTCCTACCTTGTATGCATGATCGGCTGTGAGAGTCACATTGGACTCGCCTCTGAATCCGTCTGTACCGAAATATCTTCCCATGTTCCCTTACCTCTCTTCCTTATCCACAATTACAGCACCGCTTTTGTAGATGCTCTTCTCCGGGACGATGCCCCTGACACATGAAAGCGGATAGACGTTCGTCCATCTGCCGATGACGGTTCCCGGATTCAGAACGCTGTCGCATCCGATATCGGTATAGTCACCGAGCATGGCACCCATCTTCCTCAGCCCGGTAGGAATCTCCGGGTCAGAATGTACGACGATGTTCCTCTTGTCGGCCTTGATGTTGGAAGTGATGGATCCGGCTCCCATATGGGCATGGAATCCAAGGATGCTGTCTCCCACATAGTTGTAGTGGGGAACCTGACAGTTGTCGAAGATGATGACATTCTTCAGCTCAACGGAGTTCCCGATGACACAATCCGCTCCGACAAGGGCGCTTCCACGCACGAAGGCACAGTGTCTGACCTCTGTTCCCGGACCGATGATGCAGGGAGCTCCAAGGTATGCGGACGGATACACTTTTGCTGTCTTATGAACCCAGACACTCGGAGAGACCTGATTGTATTCATCAGGATTCAGAGTGCTTCCCAGCTGTTCAATAAGATTTTTGATTCCGGAAAGAGCTTCCCACGGGTATTCGAACTGTGCCAGATAATCGGCAGCGATTGTATGACTCAAATCAAATAGATCGATAGTTCTGACCATTTAATCCCCCAAAAACGGTTTCAGTATCGGGATCGAAAATGCTGTTGTCAACGAAATAGCATTCAAACTTTACAATTTCAAAATTTAAAACTTTACATAATTCCGATATTAAACTTTAATGATAGTTGAGATGATTGAAACCTCTGCTTTCCACATGCTCAGAATGCTGTCCCAGAAGTATCCGGTAGTCCTGATTTCAGGTCCTCCCGGATGCAATGTCGCATCAATTGCAAAAAGGCTCATGCCTCAAAAAAGTTTTGTCGACCTTGAGAACAGCCAGATATTCAGACTGGCCAAGGAATCACCCAGAACATTCCTTATGGCCTTTCCTGACGGTGTGATCATCAACGCCGTAGAACGACTTCCCTCCATGATGGATGCAGTCATCTACCATGTGGTCAAATGGGGATTCACTCCGGGAAAATACCTTGTGGTTTCCAGATCTGATACAGATTTCCAAGACCAGGATGGAAGGATTGCGAAACTTGATGTGGCCGGATTATCCATCGAGGATCTTGCAAGGCTCAGATATCCGCTGAACAACCCTTTCCAAGTCATGTTTCAGGGTCAACTGCCGCAGATCCTGGACGGTACTCTGAAGATGGATGACCTTATCGGTCTTGTTTTCAGAAAAAGCATACTGCGTCATATCAACGTCTCAAACTCGGGTCTTTTCCTGTCTTTCATGAAAGCCTGTGCGTCATGCAGTGCACAGGACTTCTCGCTGAACATGATTGCAAAACAGACAGGAATCTCCGCACCCACAGCAAAGACCTGGCTTTCAGTACTTGAGCGCGGCTATATTGTCAGGACTCTGTCTACACACGATTCCGACAGAAAAGCCTTTTTCTTTTATGACACAGGACTGCTGTGCAACCTGCTGGGAATAAACTCCAAGGAAGATCTTATTCTGAGTCCTCACAAGGAACGGGTGATGAAGACCTTCGCTGTGAACGAACTGCTGCGCGGCCGCTTTGCAAAGGCAATGGACAGATCACTTGAACTTGGAACAGCCTGTGACCTTGAAGCCTCCTGGAAGGAGAACTTCTCGATTGTGCTTGAACCGAACATCGAAGTGACCGATGCCAGAATGCATAAGGCAAAGGCTCTGGCAGACCGGGCGAAACCTCTGATCCTGTATCTCGGAGACGGAACCTACAGCAGGGACGGAATAGACTGCATCGGCTACAGAGACTGGTCGAAACTTGCAATGGAAATAGACTACTTCTCGTAATCCAGAGCGGAAAGGGCTTCTTTGTACTGATCGACGGTCAGTGCGGTGGTAACGCTCTGTCTGACTTTCGCGCTGTTTGGAATCCCCTTGAGATATGCGCAGACATGCTTTCTCATCTCCCTGCAGGCAGTGTTCTCACCAAGGAAGTCAACAAGCCCCAGCAGATGATGCATGATAGCCTGAACTTTATCACTTGTAGAGATTACTAGGGATCTACCTTCAGATAAGGCCATTGTCTGTTCAAAAATGAAAGGATTTCCTATGGCTCCCCTCGCATAGGAGATTGCATCCACCCCTGCATCCTGAAGCATTCTCAGACCGTCCTTAGCTGAAAAGAGATCACCGGATCCGATTATCACGTTGTCCGAAAAGTGATCCTTCAGGTCCTTCAGAAGTTCCCAATGAGCCGTCGGCATGTACAGTTGGCTTTTTGTTCTGGCATGCATGCACACGGCACTTGCTCCGGCCTCGAACGCAAGATCCGCAACCTTGAGATAGTTCAGGTTTTCCACGTCCCAGCCGGTACGGATCTTGATCGTCACGGGAACGGAAACGTTGTCCCGTATCGTCTTCACTATCTGACGGATGGTCCCGGGGTTTTTCAGAAGCGCGCTCCCCGCACCTGTTTTCACCACCTTGGGAACCGGACACCCGCAGTTGATGTCGATCAGAGCGGGTCGGTATTTCATAACGTTCTCAAGGGACCTCAGCGCGGTGTCGGCATCCGGCATGAAAAGCTGGACGGCAAGGTTCTCCTCGCCCTCCCCGCGCTCCATCAGCATCACGGTCTTGTCATTGTCACGGGCAACACCCTCACATGAGACCATCTCGGTGTAAGCAAGGGCTGCACCCTTTTCCAGACAGATGCTTCTGTACACCTTGTCCGTATACCCCGCAAGAGGAGCGAGAAACAGATTGGTCTTGAGAGAGAGACTTCCTATTGAGATCGGATGGATGAGGTCTGCCAAATCAAGCCTCTGTGATGTGGAATGCGTTCAGACTGTTCTGGTAGAGGATCTCGGACATCTCTTCAAGAGCGATTCCCTTAATCTCGGCAACAGCCTTTGCGGTCTCCGGGAGGTATTCCGGCTTGTTTCTGCGCTTTGTGTATTTTGCGGGGACCATGAACGGTGCCTCGCTTTCGATCAGGATCCTGTTCTCGGGGAGGTTCTTGACCGTCTCGGTAAGCTTTCTCACGTTCTTGTACGTGATGTTTCCGGCAAACGAGAAGTACACGGGAAGCTCCATGGCCTTGAAGGCATATTCCCAGTCCTCGGAATAGCAGTGGAAGATTGCTCCCTCCTCCGGAATATTGTGCTTGAGGATGTCGAGGATGTGGTCTCCGGCTTCCCTGTTGTGGATGATCACGGGAAGATGGGCTCTTCTGGCAATCTCCAGGTGCTTGAGGAACATGTCCACCTGGACATCCCTGAACTGGAGGTATTTTCCGTAGTCAAGGCCGGTCTCGCCAACTGCGACTATCCTGTCAAGTTTGAGGAACTGCTGTATCTTGGTATCCCAGCCGATGAGCTTGTTGCCGCTCTCCGTGGGGGAGACACCGACAGCATGGAAGACGTTCTTTGCGCTCTTGAGATTGTTGTAGATAACCTCAAAATCCGTAAGGCTGTTGCAGATGGAGACAATATGAGCCACGCCGACCCTCTTGGCGTACTGGACTGCAAGAAGCTGCTCGAGCTGGTCTTCGTGGATAAGGCCGATATGGCAATGTGTATCAAATAAACGCATAGAGAATACTTCCTATGTTGTTGATTTTTTTGCGCAATCGAAAGATGCGCTCAGTAGATATACGTTAGCACGGGTTTCTTCACCCGTCAAGTTTGGATATCACCTCAGGTTCCGTAATAACCAGCTTGTCAGGTTCGGTGGCCCTTATCAGTGCCATTGCAAGGATTTCCGTGGGATCGACCAGATCCGTTTCGAAGTACTTCCTGCTTCCGTTGAATACCAGAGGAAGCTCCGTACAACCCAAAATGACAACTCCGCAACCCTTGTTCTTCAGATGCTCCACCGCATCGCACACAGCCTGTCTGGCCTTGTCGGAGACACCGGAGAGTGCCTTGATTCCGTATTCCGTATTGTAGATTGCATCGTGGACGGCCTCGGCCACCTCTGCATCGGGTTTGACGATCTCAGTGAAATATTTGTCGTAGACATTGCAGCGCAGCGTACCCAATGTGGCAAGAAGGCCCACCTTGCTGTTCTCCTTGTCGGAAAACACCTTCTCAACAAAATCGGCTGTCTGGCGGATCATGTTCACGAAGGTCACTCCCTCGGGAACTTTGACACGGCCCAGAATCTCGGGCGCATGGGCGGTGTTGCATGAGATTCCCACTGCAGTCGCACCGCAGGATGCAAGGTACTCCATGCACTTCTGGATACCGGGAGCGGGATCCTCTCCTCCTTCCAGAAGGAATCGTGTCCTGTCGGGAATAAGGGACGGGCATGAGGTGAGGAACAGGTTGATGTGGTCCTGATCCCTCACAGCTTTCGTATGGCTGAATATTTTGTTCGCAAGGTCCGTTCCGGCGGAGGGGCCCACCCCTCCGACAATTCCTATCGCCTTCATTCGTCGTATTCCTTAATCGGCTGTTCCATGGCCCAGTTGAAGAGCTTTTCCCTGGCACCCTGTGTCTGGCTGAAGACAAAAGTCTTCTCGTCAGTGGTTATCTCCACACTGGACAGAAGGAACTTTTTGTTGAACTTCCAGCTTCTGACAGCCGTTCTTTTGATCACGAGCATCTGGGTCTGAGCCATGACTGCCGCAGAAACCACAACAATACGTGAGTCTGTGACAGCAACCATCCGCCTGTTTCCCTCGAAATAACCGGTGAGAATGCAGTTGACCTTCTCGTCATAAGGGAGAAGCGCAGCCAATGGCTTGAGCTCCATCCTGTGGTAGTAGTCGCTGTAGATGCCCAGTTCCCTGAGCCTGTCTTCAAGATATTTCTTATCCATACAAAAAGGACGGAAAGCACCTGAATGCTTTCCGTCCACACTCCTTTAAGCAAGCAGTTACTTTGCCAGAACTGAATCCTTTGTCAGGAACTTCATCCTCTTGGCGATACATGCTGTACATGTGAGGTCGCCTGTGACGTTGAGGGCTGTTCTTCCCATATCGAGGAGAGCATCGATTCCGAGAATCATTGCATATGCTCCGGCGAGCACTGTTCCCTCGGCAATCGGCATTCCGATTCCCTGCATGACCATGGCGAGCATGATTGCACCTGCACCCGGGACACCGGCGGTTCCGATTGATGCGAGTGTTGCGAGCAGTGTGATCATTCCCATCTCACCGATTGTGAGGCCTCTGCCGAAGCAGGACATGACCAGGAAGAATGCACAGACACCCTGGTAGATAGCTGTTCCATCCATGTTGATTGTAGCTCCGAGCGGCAGGGAGAATGCATAGACTTCCTTGTCGATACCGAGGTTCTCGGCAGCTGTCATTGTGGTCGGAAGAGTTCCGTTTGAAGAACGGGTTACGAAAGCTGTGATGAACGGAGTTCTTGCTTCCTTGAAGAAAGGACCGATCTTGATTCTGTAGATCTTGAGAAGTCCGCCGTAGACAATGAGGATGTGCAGTGCATATCCGATGAAACATGCGACAACGACCATGACCAGTGCACCTGCAACCTTGGCTCCGTTCTTTGCGAAGACCTCACAGATGAGCACTGCGACACCGATCGGTGCGTACTGCATGATTCCTCTGACAACCATCATCATGACTTCTGTGAGACAATCGAAAATCTGGTATGTGGTTGTTGCGGCAGCTGCGACTCTCTCGTTCTTGGAGACCTTGAGGAAGGAGAGGCAGAGACCGAAGACCAGTGAGAAGAAGATGACCTGAAGGACAACCTCGTTGACCAGTGATGTCAGGACGCTTGTCGGGATGATGTTGGAGATGACTGACCAGACATCTGTTGAACCGGTCTTTCCTGCTGCGCCGGCTGCAAGAGCCTCGACTGCTGCAAGAGCTGCATGCGGCTTGAAGATATTGGCCATGACAAGACCGATGATGACTCCACATGCTGATGTGACCAGGTAGATGATGACAACTCTGATACCAATCTTACCGACGTTTGCAGGTGAAACTGATGAAGCACCAACAACAAGGGAACCGACGATCATCGGGATAATGATCATCTTCAGAAGCCTTGTGAAGATTGTTCCGAACATGCTGATCCATGCCGGGAGAGCTGTGACACCAGCTGCTGCAAGGATGACACCGGCGATTGCACCGATGATCAGACCTATCAGGATCTTATAAAGGACGTTGAACTCCAGATAGGCTTTGAAAGCGTTGCGTTTCTTTTCCATATATACCTCTTTTTCGGATTAGCGGCTTGGACGCACAGAATGCGGCCAGCAAATTTTGTCCCTTTTCCCATATTAAGTCATGGTTTTCGAGAACACAAGAAAAACACACGTCAAAAAACAAGAAAATTGTGCATTCAGACCAAAAAACGCAAACTTATCTGTCGGGAAGAGCAAACTTGTCACCTATTTTCCAGTCCCAGCTCTGGTCTGGATACATGATGAAAAACCCACCATGGGTGAAAAAGGTCAGCTCGCTGAAGTAAATCTTCCCGTTGATGTTGTACAGATCGACCCGGAGAAACGGATGGCCGGCTGACAATGTCCGGGCTATATCCAACAT
>CADBOI010000071.1 GCA_902796335.1 uncultured Spirochaetales bacterium | reverse complement strand
CATCGGCTCCCAGTCAGAGGCATGCATCAGGGCTTTCCTTGAGTTCCTGTGCAGCCTGAACATAGACGTTTTCGACATCTACAATGTCATTGACAGCTTCGAAAAGCTCTCATTGGTCAATCCCGCCAAGAGGATTCTGATTCTGGAGAGGTCCAGGAACCTGCTTCCGTCCGTTCTCGACAGGAACGCCGTGCTCAGGAGCTTCAGGGAGCGTTCCAGAAGAATCAGCTCGAACAGTTTCAACAACGAGCTGATTGCCGCCAACAAGGTCTCGGAGATAGCGGAGATTCTGGACAGGAATGCAGAGGCCCTGGGATTTGAGAAGATATGCCTTGTAGTGATGGAGGGCAGCAGTTCCCGACTGGTCGGTCCGAACCTTGTCTTCCCGGACACCCTGATCGCACCCAGAAGCGACACCGCCCTTGTGGAGAAGGGAGTCTGGATCGTCGCGCCGCTGTGTTCCGAGACGGAGTACATGGGCTACATGCTAATGAAACCCAAGACCTTCGACGGATCGCTGTGCGAGGATATCCGCAGCATGGTATCCGGAGCGCTTAGAAGCGCCATGCTGTTCGAATCCACACGAAGGGCGCAGCAGGCGGCGGAGGCCGCTGAGACGGCAAGGACAAGCTTCTTTGCAAACGTCGGAGAGAATCTGCGCGATCCGCTTTCGGACATCTGCGACCTGGTCTCCGCCTCATCGCTGGATGCCGCCACTAAGAAATCCATCATAGACCGTGTCTCCGGCGCGAACCAGATGATAGACCTGGCATTGAGCACCACGGGCGAACTTGAATTGGACAGGCATATCCTGAACATAGGGGACCTGCTGGACGAGACCGGATGCTACAGCGGACGCAGATCCCTGCCGTGCGTCCTGATTGATTACGACAAGCTGAAGCAGGCGCTTGATATCATCATCTCCTCCATGGACAAGAAGGTCGCCGTAGAGGCAAGTGCCCAGAAGAGGGGAGTCAAGATCGATGTCATTGACATGTCGGGTGTCTGGACTGAAAGCCCGGATGACCCGGGGCTCCTTCTTGCCAGAGAGATAATCCTCCTTCACAACGGATCCTGTCATGTGGAGAACCGGGTGTTCTCGTTTGTCCTCCCGTATCCGACCCTGTCTGGAAATCCGTCGAGCATATGGAACGACGGGGTGCTTGCATGCATCAACGGAACTCCGGATTTCCAGATAGAGGATGTGGTGTTCGAGGAGGTCAACGGATCGAGGTTCGCCGAAAAGAAGAGGCTTCCGGCCTACACCGAGGCCATTTTCTGGGACATGGGATTCAACGGATACAACGCCCTGACAAGCCTTCTGAGTCTGGAATCGAACGAGGACTATATGAACCTGCCGTTCATCTGTCTGGACTGCCCGTACTCGCATTCGCTCGAGGATTCCATACGCACGTCGATAGAGGCCAAGGGAAGGAGCATACTTCAGATCGGTTCCCCAGTGGAAGACCTGTACAGGTGGCTCCAGGACCCGGAATTCATCTCGTGCGACATGGGTAGCGCCCTGTCCATGTGCAGACGCCACGATCCCGAGATGGTGTTCATAACCATGGACGAGTATCAGAACAAGAACCTTCCCGTGGTCGGATTCCTCAACAAATTGCGCGGAATGAAACGCAACTCCCAGGTTCCGGCCATTGTTGTGACGGACTTCATTGATTCCAACCTTGTGGGCGCAGTGAGCGACATCCCCAACGTTCTTGTGGTGAACTCCTGCATGCTGGAAAGCGAGGAGTTCGCAATGCGCGTCAGAGCCATCCTGGGAGGCTCTGATCTTCTGGCCGCGCACACAGGAGCGATAGTGAAGAAAGCCCAGGCCTATCTGTGCACACATGCGACCCTTCCCATCAGCAGATGGCAGATTGCCGACGACGTCCATGTCTCGGAGGACTATCTCACCAGAGTGTTCAAGAGGGAACTCGGCCTGTCCCCGTGGGACTATCTGAACCGCTACAGGGTCTGGCTTGCAGGAAGTCTGCTGCGCAACACCGGAATGTCGGTCAATGAGGTTTCAATTGCAACCGGATTCCAGGATCAGGCCTATTTCTGTAGGGTTTTCAAGAAGATCAGAGGCTACAGCCCCAGCAAGCTGCGCTCTTCAAAAAAGTCGGAAATGTACAAAAACCAGTAGCATATTTCTGAATCCAGCGAATTAAACTGTAAGCACTTACATTAAAAAGGGAGAGGGTCCGTCCGCAGTTTTACGGACGGTGTGCAGCGAATGGTAAGCAGCAGAAACTATCAGCTTGTAGCCGATTCCGAGCAGCTCAAGCTACAGATCAAGAAGTACGAGGAACGCATTGCAACTGCACTGAAACAGAACGATCAGGCAGAGGCTGACAGGCTCCGTCAGAAGAAGAGCGCACTGAGCGTCCAGTACAAAGAAAAAAAGAAGGAGCTCCGCAAGGCAGAAAGCAAGGCCCTGTTCGCGGAGGTCAACAGACACAAGTACATCTACTTCATGCTGATGATTCCGCTTGTGTACTATTTCATTTTCAGATACATTCCGCTTTGGAATGCCCAGATTGCTTTCAGGGATTTCATCTCTCTCAAGAGAACAGGAATCACAGGTGGTAAATGGGTTGGGCTACAGAATTTCAAGACATTCATAAGTTCGTACTACTTCTGGTCCCTGATCAGGAACACGCTGATGTACAGCTTCGGAAAGCTCATCGTCAGCCTTCCTCTGTCCATACTTCTGGCAATTGCGATCTATGAATGCACCCACAAGGCCCTGAGAAAGGTCGTTCAGACACTGTCCTACCTTCCTCACTTCCTTTCGTGGGTCATCATGTACGGAATCCTTCTTTCGCTGCTTTCACCCAGCGAGGGAATCCTCAATGACGTGATAAAGCTGTTCGGCGGGACGCCGAAGGGATTTCTGACCAACACGTCAGCATTCCCGATCATCGTCATCCTTTCCGATGCATGGAAGGAAATCGGATGGAGTGCGATCATCTTCATCGCAGCTCTCATGGGAATCGACGGTTCGCTTTTCGAGGCTGCAATAGTCGAGGGTGCCAACAGCTGGCAGAGAGTCAAATACATCACTCTCCCGTCAATCAAGCCTGTTATCGTCATCGTTCTTCTGATG
>CADBOI010000070.1 GCA_902796335.1 uncultured Spirochaetales bacterium | reverse complement strand
CTACGTCGCTGTCGGAGCCAGATCCGTCGAGAACCAGCAGCACAGGCTGACCGCCAGCGGAATCGAAGTTCCCGTAGGCATGAAGAACCCGACAAGCGGCGACTACAACGTCATGATGAACGCCATTGTCGCAGCCCAGGGCTCCCATACCTTCATCTACCGCGGTTGGGAAGCCCATTCGCACGGCAATCCGTGGGCCCACGCCATCCTCAGAGGTTATACGGACAAGCATGGAAACAATCACCCTAACTATCATTATGAAGACCTCTCGCTCCTTTGCGATTTCTATGAGGCCAGGTCTCTTTCCAATCCTGCGCTGGTAATTGATGCGAACCACTCCAACTCGAACAAAAATCCTTTCGAACAGCCCCGGATCATCACCGAAGCTCTTGCTTCAGCTAGACAATGCCCGCGGATCAGAAAGCTCCTCAAAGGTTTCATGGTTGAAAGCTATATCGAGGACGGAGCCCAGCATATTGGTGACGGCTGCTATGGAAAATCCATCACAGACCCATGCCTCGGATGGGAAAAAACCGAGCGTCTGATATACGATATTGCCGGTCTTCTCTGATTTTTAACTTTTTTCGAAAAACTTTTTACCAAATCCTTAATGTTTTCGACACTTCTCCTGTATAGGGTTGCATGAAGTATGAAGACAAAACCATTGATTTCAGATCCATCAAGGAAATGCCACTTGAGGATCGTCCCCGTGAAAAATTGCTTGCCGCCGGCCCTCTTGGCATGTCTGACATTGAGCTACTGTGTCTTGTGGTCGGCTCCGGCAGCAAGAGGCGTCCTGTTCAGGACATCGCTCAGGATATCCTTCTCCTGATGAACGAAAAGGGTAGCTGTGAGATTTCTGTAAACGACCTTTCGGCCATACCGGGTGTAGGCAAGGCAAATGCCTCCAGAATCTGCGCCTGCCTTGAGATTGGTCGTAGATTCTCCTTCTTCAAACCCCGTCTCTGCAAGGAACCAAAAAGGATCTTTGAGCTTGTACGGCATTACGGAGACCGGCTTCAGGAACATTTCATCGTTGTGATCCTCAACGGTGCCCATGAACTGATGGGTGTGAATGTCGTGACCGTCGGTCTGGTGAACCGTACATTGGTCCATCCTCGCGAAGTTTTCTCAGAACCGTTGAAAATGAGGGCAACCGCCATCGTTCTGGCCCACAACCACCCTTCGGGCAACCTGGACCCCAGTCCGGACGATCTGGAAGTCACCTACAGAATCCGCAAGGCCGGGCTGCTTCTTGGAATAGCGGTTCTGGACCACATCATTTTCAACACAGAGGGCTATCTGTCAATGATGGAATCCGGGGAATTGTTATGAATTACAGCATTTTCCATTTTTGTGCGTATAAATGCTGTAAATGTTGTCGTAGAAAGTAACTGCTTTACGGACAAAAGAATAAAAAAAGGAAAAGTTGCGGTACAAAAATGAAGAGTTATACGGACGAAATGCGAATTTCAATACTAAATGCTGTAAAACATATGCTGATTTTACGGATAAAAAACCAAAGTGACTGATTATTGCTGTAATCAAATAAAAAACAAAGATGATTTGTACAGACACAACGGGGTAGAACGTGATTATTGCTGTAAAACAGGAGGGAGGAAAAACGTGCAGTGGCTTCGGGAAAAATTGAAATACTTTGAGAGAGTAATAAAAGAAATCAAATCCGGAATTGATAAGTACCCCGAAGGGACTTTGAGACTTTCGGAGTACAAAGCGCAAAAGAAAACATATTATCAATTCTATTGTTATGATTCCAAGGAGAAGAAATACAAGTACCTGGGGAAGGGGCAGGAGTCTTTGATCAGGCGACTGGCTCAGAAGGAGTACATGAAGAAGGTTCTTGCTTTGCTGGAACGTGACTCAAAGGTCATCAAGAAACTATTGGACACGTATGATCCGGATGCACTTAAAAAGGTGTATGAGAATCTTTCTCCCGGAAAGAAGGAACTTGTTGTTCCTTATCAGTATCCCGATAAGGAGTTTGCAGAACTCTGGCAGGCGAAGAAATATGAAGGAAAACCGTTTGGAGATGATGAACCGGAAATCTATACAAAGAAGGGAGAGAGGGTGAGATCCAAATCGGAACAGATAATAGCCGACAGGTTGTATGATGCCGGTGTGCCTTACAGATATGAATATCCTCTGTATACTGCGGATGACAGACCGGTTTACGTTGATTTCACCATTCTGAATGTGAAGACAAGAACAGAATACAGGCTTGAACATTTCGGTATGATGGATAGTCCGGAGTACAGGTCAAATGCGTTTAAAAAGATTGCATCCTATGCCCAGGCCGGCTGGGTCCAGGGAAAGAACATACTCTATACCTTTGAGGACAGGCAGAACCCATTGGACACCAGGTATCTGGACAAATTGATAAAGAGGTTCTTCCTTTGAAGGAGTTCAGTTCAGGGCACGGCGGAGACGGTCAAGTCCGTCCATCAGGAGGCTGCGGGGACAGGCGAGGTTGAAACGGAGGAACTGTTTTCCGTTTTCGCCGTACTGGGTTCCGTTTGAAAGGAAGAGACCTGTCTTGCTTCTGATCTCAGAGACAAGAGCAACCGAATCATTTGTAACCTTGGAGCAGTCCAGCCAGACAAGGTAAGTGGCCTGGGAGGGAATGACGTGGATCTGAGGGATGTTTTCGGTTATGTATTTGGTCAGAACCTTCTTGTTTTCGTAAATGTAGGAACGCAGCTCATCAAGCCAGGTGGCGCCCTTCTCAAAGGCGGCTATTGTTGCTGTGACGGAGAAGGCGTTGGGTTCGGAGATTTCGTCGGTTTCAAAGGCGTGCCAGAGTTTGTGTCTGAGTCTGGCGTTGGGAACCATGGCTGCGGCTGACTGGATGCCTGCGATGTTGAATGCCTTTGTGGGGGCTATTGCTGTGACACAGATTTCCCGGCAGATGTCTGATGCCGAGGCAAATGGGACATAGTTGACGCCGGGATCAGTGATGTCGCAGTGGATTTCGTCAGAAAGAACAGTGACATTGTGTTTTGCGCAAAGCTCGCCGATGCGGGCAAGAGTTTCTTTGTTCCAGATCTTTCCGGCGGGATTCTGCGGGTTGCAGAGGATCATGAGGGTGGTTTTGGGATCGGAGAGTTTCTTCTCCAAGTCTTCCAAATCCATGTGGTAGTCTCCGTTTTCGTAGACGAGAGGGGATTCGAGGATCCTGCGGCCGTTTTCCTTGATTGCCCTGAAGAATACGTTGTACACAGGGCTCTGGATGACCACATTGTCACCAACGTCGGTAAGGACTCTGACGGTGCTGGAGAGGATGGGAATGACTCCGATGCAGAAGGTCAGCCATGAGGGGTCGATTTCAAAATCGTGGCGGGTTTTCCACCACTGGATGTAAGCGTTCTTCCACTCGTCCGGAATGATGGAGTATCCGAAGACACCGTTGTCCATGCGCTTTTGGACTGCTTCCAGTATTTCGGGAGCGGCTTTGAAGTCCATGTCGGCGACCCACATGGGGAGCTCGTTTTCCTTGACGTCCCATTTGACTGAATATGTGTTGTGTCTGTCGATTACGGTGTCGAAATCGTATTTCATTGCTACCCCGGTCCTTTTGCGTGCTTTGATAGAAATAGGTCCAGCGGGAATCGAACCCGCATTTCAGCCTCCGGAGGGCTGCGCCTTATCCATTGGGCTATGGACCCGGTGCCGCACTATGTGACGACCCATACACTATATGACAACTATTGCAGAGGGGCAAGCAGGGGTTGTCTCCATGGTTGAAAATCGGATGCTTTTGTTGGATAATCATTTTGGTGGAGAAACTTGCGGGAAAAGCTTTTCGAATGGTTCTCCAGACTTACATCCATAACTTAATCAAGAGGTGTTTTATGAAACCTTCATTGCTGGTACTTGCAGCAGGTTTGGGATCCCGCTATGGCGGAGTCAAGCAGATAGATCCGGTCGGAATGCATGGAGAGGCGCTGTTGGACTACAGTGTTTTCGATGCGAAGCAGGCCGGATATGGAAAGGTCGTCTTCATCATCAGACCGGATATCGAGCAGAGTTTCCGCGAGAGACTGTTTGACAGGATTGCCAGAAACATGGATGCGGAGTATGTGTTTCAGACACGCGAGTCCCTTCTGACGGCAGACCAGATCAAGGCTTCGGCCGAAAGGACAAAGCCCTGGGGTACCATCCACGCTCTTCTTTGTGCGAAGGATGTCATCAAGACACCGTTCACCGTCATCAATGCGGACGATTACTATGGGCGCGAGGCATACGGCATTCTTGGCGACTATCTGAGCAAGCAGGAAAACGACGGCGACGACCATGCCATGGTAGGTTATTTCCTGAAGAACACCATGAGCCCGGTGGGCAGTGTTTCCAGAGGTGTCTGCGAGGTCAAGGACGGACTTCTGCAGGGAATGAGGGAGAACACCAAGATCGAGTTCGAAGGTGACAGGATTGTCTCGCATCTGCCGGAGGGCGATGTGTATCTGACCGGAGAGGAATGGGTGTCCATGAACTTCTTCGGATTCACACCCAAGGTGTTCGGCCTGATGATGGATTATTTCGACAGGTTCATAAAGGAAAATGCATCACAGCCCAAGGCTGAGGTTCTTCTTCCGAACTTTGCAGGCGAGATGGTCCAGACCGGAAAGGGAAGGATGAAGGTGTTCTCGACTTCTGAGAAGTGGTTCGGAATGACGTATCAGGAAGACAGGGAGACTGTTAAGCAGAACCTTGCCGCCAAGACACGCGAGGGAATCTATCCTGAGAGGCTGTGGGAGAAATGAGAAAGCTTCTGGTCTGCCTGATCATGCTTGTCTCCGTGACGGCTCTCTTCGCTCTTTCCGGTAAGGTCACCTGGACTTGGTTCGAGAACGACCCTGATGTTGAGTTCTACCGCTACCAGGCCGATGGCGAGGACGATGCGAACTGGACCGTGGTGGACAAGAATGTCAACGAGGTCACTCTGATTCTTGATGTCTCCAAGGTACACGTTCTGTATCTCCAGCAGTCCTATGACGGGGTCAGCTGGAGCGAAAGCAGCATGGTCGAGTCTGAGGTCTTCACAAGTTTCGATGCACCGGAGCCTGAGGCCGAAGTCCTGGACGAAGAGCTCTTTGATGAGCCGGAACCTGCCGAGGTTCAGCAAAGGGCTGAAGACACTCCTGCAGCAGAAGCGGAGCAAGCCGAATCCGAGTCGGGTCAGGTTGCAGAGGAGAAGTATGTTCCTCTGCGGGCTTTGGACTACGGCATAGGTTATATGAATTCGATTCCGGATTCGGCCGAGCCCAAGACGCTTGGACTGTTTGCCTCGTACAGCAGGTCGTTCAAGGACGTGGGTGTCTTCCGCATCGGACTCAAGGCAAATGCATCGTTGTATTCCAGCGTCAGGCAGTGGCGGCTGTCTTCCTATGTCAACGTACTTGCCATGGCAAGCGCGGTTGTTGGAAACAGCGACATCTACATCGCCTTTGGTCCGGACTTGGGATTCACGATGATCAAGGACAGCGATTTCAGGGCCGGTCTTTCGGTTGAGATGGGAATACGTTACCACAGGACTCCCAGGCTTGCTTTCGGTCTTTCTGTGGCTGACCATTACTACCTGCTTCCTGCCCAGAAGGATTCGAACAGATTCGATCTCCGGGTTTTCATGAGCTCGGTTCTATAGTAATAATT
>CADBOI010000069.1 GCA_902796335.1 uncultured Spirochaetales bacterium | reverse complement strand
GTGCAGGGCAAAATGGAAGAAAACAGGACGGACGGACTGCCAAAATTGTATACAATCGTCTTTATTTGCCGATTTGCAAATTCCTTTGCATACTAAATTTATCAAGTACAAAGTGCCATTTTCATGGCTGAAGCGATAAAAAATAAGTTGACAACTTTGAAAACCTATTTCTATAATTTTAACGTGAAAAAAGGAGAGCGTTATATGACGAAAAAAATCGCATTGTTAATGGTTGTAATGCTGCTTGCCTCAGCATTAGTGTTTGTGTCGTGTTCACAGAACACAGTTCCGAGACCGAATACGGATGACGATGACCGTGAGCCGGTTGCGAATACTGTTGGTGACATCAGTGACAACCTTCTTACTAACGGATCCTTCGATGTTCAGAATACGGGTGAGCTTTCAGATACTGAAGATTCCGGAACGCTTGGGTTTGTAGACGGTGCTTTGTCTGTTGATACCGGAGCCATCGATTATGGTCAGGTTCACATTGATCTCACAAAGTACTACGCCAGAGGAAAGAGCTACTACATTCAGGCTAGCTTCAAGAACAACGGTACTACAGGCAAAATCAACATGAATGCAAATATTGACTGCACAGTTGTCAGCGGTGCTGTTCAGGATGCGGTGGACCGCATGAACTGGGATGGATATTATGATTGTCCCGAAATCTATGAGGGAGGTCTGCTTGAGGCAGGAGATGATGCCTTGGAGTCTTTCACCGAGTTCCTAGAGGATACTACTCTGGATGTTGTACCGGTAATTGCAAACGGGCTGGAGATAAACGATACTAGCTTTGTTACTGTCGGTGCCATTCTCGATGCAGAGACAATCGATATGCTTCTGACCAATACTACGAACATTTATAGCCCAGGTACGACACCTACCATGTACAAGATGCTCGTAAACTTCTATGTGGGTGATGGAAAGGATTGTTCCGGCTACAAGTATCTGCTTGATGACATCGTCATTTATGACCTCAACTACGATTATGACGATGAAGAAGGTCAGTATGAAGGCCAGACCTGGACAAATCCGAATGATCAGGCATAATTGACATTTTATTTTGATCTTTTTTGGCCATCGGTATCAGCTGATGGCCAGTGTGTCTGAATAATAAAAAAAGGAGAAAAGCATGAAATTGAGGAACTTTGTTATTGTTCTTTTGGCCGCTCTCATGGTGTTTGCATTTGCAAGCTGTAATAACGAGCCAAAGGTAAACCCGGATCCTAAACCATCCGAGTATGAACCGACAGACAGTACAGTCTATCAAATCAAGGTGACTGAAGGTGTTGTTGGTTATGATAAGCACAACAACAGGGATAAACTTAAGATTGAATGGGATGAGACAATCAACGAGGGCGATACCATCACTCTTAAGTTCAGATCCGAAAGAGACATCTTCCAGTACGATATCAGAAACGGAAGTGATAAGTGGGTCTATGAGGGATCTAAAAACGGATTTGAGGATCCTGTCCTCGGAGACGGCGGTTGGTATACTCTGACCTATACGTTCGGTGCCAAAAAGCATGATGGTACTACTGCCATGACATACCCTCAGAACCATTTCGGAATCTATTTTAGGGCACACTTCCTTGACAACGATCTCTTTGAGCTCATGGACATTGTGCTTACCCATGTGGACGATTTCGGAAATGAGACCGAAAAGGAACTCACAGTAACATCGGCTAATGTCAAGAGTTCCGCAGCATTGGTTGAGGGTTTCGATGGCGAGGATCACATCTGGACCATTGAGAAGAATTACCCGGTTTTCTTTGTCCTTGATACCGATCATGATACGGATGAGTATTGGCTTGCGGCTCAGAAAGTCAAAGCCGGTGGTCTGGCAACTCCTTTCAAGAAGGACGGTTATACATACAGATTCTTCAAGGACAAGGGCCAAACAGAGGCATTCGATTTCTCGACTCCAATCAATGAAATCACATACATCTTCTATGAGCAGACTGCAAACACCAACACCATTAAGTTTGACTTGAACGGTGGAAGTGCAAAGGAAGGCGAGGCAGACGCATTTGCTGATCAGGCTGTAGCAACTAAGGGTACTGTTGTAATGCCGGAAGTCGAACCTGTTATTGCCGACAAGCTTTTTGCTGCCTGGTGTACTGATGCAGCAGGGACAAAGCCGTATGACTTCACAACTGAAGTAACCGGTGATCTCACTCTCTATGCAAGATATGATGATCCTATCATCGTAACATTCGATAAGAACGATGGCTCAGAAGATACAGTCAGACTCTTCACTGAAAAAGTCCTCAGTGGAAAGACCGTTGCAAAGCCTGCGGATGATCCTGTTAATGGCGAAAACTATTTTGCCGGATGGTTCCTGGGCGAAGCAACAGAGTCTTATGACTTTGCTACACCTGTAACTGAGAACATCACTCTTAAAGCCAAGTGGATGGAGCCGGTTGTTGTAACACTGGATCCCAACTACAAGGTTGATGAGGTTGCAGCTGAAACATCCACAACTACCACAGGATACGGCATTCCGATGGCTGAACCGGCTGATTTATTGAGAGAAGGTTTCTTCTTTGACAAGTGGACAAAGGATGCTGCAGGAGAGCAGCCCTACGTCTTCGGTGAAGAGGGAGAGGCTGTAACTGCCGCATTCACACTCTATGCTCAGTGGATTCCTGCCAGAACAGTGACGCTGTACAGAAACTTCCCGGATGATGCTGAGGATACTGTTTTCCTGACAACATCTATTCCAGACGGAGAAAAGTTTGCGGATCCTGACAAGTATCCTACTATTGCCGGAAGTTATGTCAGTAAATGGACAACAGATAAAACAGGTACAGGAGATGCTTATGACTTTGATACAGCTGTAAAATCTGATCTTGTTCTATATGCACAGTGGACCAATGGAACCCTTTACAAGCTGGTTTCGACTATTGATTCCGTAAAGTCCGGAAAACCTTCAAGTAACGACAAGTTCGTTCTTGTTTACAAGGGTGATGGCCAGCAGCTTGCAAGTGATGGGGATGTTCTCTCCTTCAGGTTCAGAACTACAATGGATCTTGGATTCGTCAATGTAAGAGGTGATGCAAAGTGGGTCTATGAGAATTCAGATTCAGCTCACGGATTCGGAATGACGACTTATGAGACCATAGACGGATGGACATATGTGACGTTTGTGTTCGATTCTACAAAAGCTGCTTCTGGTACACCTCCTGCAAAAGATGCTTGGTGGAGATATGACTTTGGTTCTCGCACAATTATCATCGGCGATATTCTTGAGATACAGGGCTTTGCTTTCAATGGAAAACCGCTGGCGATAGAGGCTGCTAATGTCGTAAAGAAATCAGGAACAAACTCTGTTGGTGAATCAATTGAACCAACATATGCTGTTGTTGAAGGTGGAGAATACGCTTGGCCAAGTCATACCGTAAAGTTCGAAATGGATGTTGCAGAGGAAATTGCTGATAAAACGGTAGCTTATGGCAAGACAATTGCACAGCCTGATGATCCTGTTGCTAATGGCTATAAGTTCCTCGGCTGGTTTGCTGATGATCAGTTTGCAACCCCGTTCGACTTTAGTGCTCAGATTTTCGAAGACGCAACAATATATGCAAAGTTCGAGGTTAAGACTACCCCAACATATACGGTGTCTTTCAATCCGAACTATGAGGGAGCTGCAAGCAAAAACGTTGAGGTCGATGAAGGTGATTCAGTGACTGCAATCAAGGTCGGAAGGCCTGGTTACTTCCTCGATGGTTGGTATACAGCAGCTGACAACAGTGGCGTGAAAGTCGATTTCTCCACTTACACTGCAACCAAGAATGATGAACTCTTCGCTCACTGGACTGCTCCGACAAAGAAATATGTTCTTACAGCCACAATCGATACTAATGATGGTGATTATTCTGCCGACAGATTCAATTTAAGGTGGTCATCAGATTATTGCGGTACAATTGAAGTTGGTGATATTGTAACTTACAAGGTGAAGAGTATTCCAACGGACGGTTCATCTGCTGTTGGACGCTCTAGAGTAAGAGACAAGTATGGTAGCAATAATCTTTGTTCAGAAGCTACTTTCCCAGCGGCTGATGCTGACGGATGGGTTTTGATGTCTTTCACCGTTACGTCGGTTGGCAAAGGAGATGGTCTCAGCATTGATATAAGGAAATCTTCTGGAAACCTTGCAATTGGAGACAAAATTGAAATCATGGCAGTTGCTCTGAACGGAAAGGATCTCACTCTTTCTACTACGAGTACATCTCATGGTGTTTATCAGGGTGCTAAACCTACAATTGATGAAGTAAGTCTTGATCAGTAATTGTATTGTTAGGTAATTCCTCGTGCCATCCGGGCAACCGGATGGCACATTGGATTTCTTTTTTTGAAAACAAACCGATTTAATTGAAGTACAGGAGTGGCATACATGAAAAAACTTATTATTGTTCTGTTTTGTCTGCTGGCGGTTTTCGCTGTTGTTTCATGTAACCAGGAGCCGAAGAATCCAGAGCAGCCTGCAGCAGAGGGTGATTTTTATTACAGGCTCACTGCAACAAGAGATGCAAAGAGGTTTTCATTCAAGTATGCAGGAGGGGAGAACGGCATAAATCCTGAAGAAGGAGACACCATTACATTCAAGTACAGATCAAGCCATCCTGTCACACATCTATATCTCAGAAACGAAAACGGATCAGCGACACCGGTGTTTGCTAAGAAAACAGCTATAGGCGCTTATGTTGAAGCGGGTGACGATGGTTGGATTACCTTCACTTTCAAGTATCCTGAGATGGAGGATACATATCCCGTTTCCGGATTTCTTCTTGAACTGGCAAACTACACAGACGGCAGCCACGACGAGGGAATGGGGATGTTCGCAGAAGGTGACTATCTGGACATAATGGATCTTTATTTCAACGACGAACTGCTTACTATCGAGCAGGAGTCGGAAAGAAAGAAGGGTAACCACGGTGTTTGGAACAATGACAACGATGACCAGACATTGCCTACCCTTGAAGTGATTAATTTGTAATCAACAGTGTATTTCGGATTGATGCCGATGGCACTTTGAAAGATATTCTACAATCAGTGGAAGGAGTTTTTGTATGAGAAAACTTTTTATTGTATTACTTTGCATGCTGGCCCTGTTTGCGGTTGTCTCATGCAAGAATGAACCTAAGAATCCTGACAACACAGATTCTGAAGATGAAGGTTGGGAGTCAGGTGTTCTTATTGTAAGTCCTGCTGAAGGAACTACTTTTTCCCAGACTGGAAAGTTTCAGTTCACAATGAAGGTTACTGTTGAAGCCGGAAAGGAAGTAGGGTTTCTTGCCAAGTTCTCCGATGACATCACCAAGATAACCCCGAGACAGGGAGAAGGAAAGAATACCAAGTGGATGACGGATGTTCCGCTCAGCGACTTGCAGATGGACGAAGACGGCTGGTATATCATAGTTGTTCCCGCTGAAAAAGTGATTCTTCAGGAAGATGAAGTTGTCGATAATGGTGACGGTACCACCTCAACTGTCGCAAAAAATGTCGAGACAAGTTCAAAGATTGCCCTTTCCGTAGGTGTTTCTGATGACACCAGAGCCAACTGCTGGGTTGCAATCAAGGACCTCTACGTAAATGGCGATGCGGATGGCGGTGTGGATGAAGTTGATTTCTCAACCTGGGTCGGACACGAGACTGAATTTGTGGAGCCATGGTATACATCACCTGCGGCAATCACTGTTCAGATTACAGAATAAACAGGAGTTGAAGTATGAAGAAAACACTGTTGCTTGTTGCCGTTCTGGCGCTTGTTTGCTCAGTGGCGTTCGCCGATAACCTTATAAAGTTCGGCGATATGGAATCAGGATCCGCTACCAGCTGGATGGAAGAGGGAAGCACCCTCAAATATGATGTCGGAAAAGGCATCAACGGATCCACGGCTCTTCTTGTCAAGAACACAGACACCTGGAGTGGTGTTGGTGTTGATGTGACAAAGGTCATTGACAAGACAAAGAGCTACTACATCGAATGTTGGATCAAGCTTTCCACAAAGCCCAAAGCTGCAGTGAAGGGTTCGATCACACTGGAGTTCAGACCCAGAGAAATCGCTGACTACGGTGAGGACTGGATGGGATATTACTATCTGACACCGGGAATCGACTTCGACTATGAGGCCAAAGAGGTCACCGGAAGCGACATTCCCGTCAATCCCAATGAGTGGGTGAAGATCAGTGGTGTCATCAGACCTGAGGATATGGAGACTCCTGTTGACTCTCAGGGTATTGAGATTACCAGCCCGATTACAGGTATCACCTGTTATTTCAAGATTGATCCGGCCAAGGGAATGAAGTACTGGGTCGACAATGTAATTATTGAGGAGATTCCCAACATCGAGTAATCGGTGATGGAAATAAAAATGGAGGATTGTAAATGAAGAGGTATCTAAGCTTTCTTTTGATAGCACTGATGATGTTCTCGGTGCTGTTCGTTGCGATTTCTTGTGGTGGAGATTCCCCTCAACCTCAGCAGGAGACGACATATACCGTTACTTTTGACACTCAGGGTGGATCTAAAATTGATCCGGTAACTGTCAAAGCGAATAAAACTGTAGCAAAACCAAAGACGGATCCGACTTTGGCCGATAATGTCTTTTTCGGATGGTTCACTGATGCTGAGTGCACAAAAGAATACAATTTCAAGACAAAAGTAAAAGAGCCCTTTACTTTGTATGCGAAATGGATTCTTGAGAGTAATCTTGGAAAGGTGACCTTCAATTATGGTTACAGCGGAAAGAAGGCAACTTCAATCTGGGTAGAGAAGGGTAAAACCGTACCAAAGCCGACAGATCCGACCAGAAGTTACTATGACTTTGACAAATGGTTCTCTGATGAAGAGTACAAAACGGCATATGATTTCACAACCACTGTTACCGGGAACCTGAATCTTTATGCCAACTGGATCAGTCATACTGATACCCAGCGTTGTGACCCGATTCTTCCGAAGGGAACAGGTGTGACGATTCCTATGAATTGGAGTACCAATGCCAAAGGATTAACAGATCTCCCCGCTGTAAAGTACAATTTCTCGGGTACAGTTACCGCTGAAACCAATGTTACAGCCGAACTCAAAGCAGCAATCGAATCTGCTCAGGCAAACAATATCTTTGATGAAACTCCGAAGAAGGTCATCCTCATCATCAGTGACGGATGGGGAGTTTCCTCTGTTGATATGTCCAGAGAGTATAAGGGTGAGCTGATTATGGATTCGCTTCCGTATTATACTCAGTCCAATACGAAGAGCTATGATAAATATGTCATTGGCGGAACAAACACAGACTATTCTTCCAAAATTGTTACTGATAGCTGCGCCGGTGGAACCCAGCTCCTTGCCGGATTCAAGACCCGCTACGGCTTCTTGTCTCTTGACATACAAGGAAACGAAGTGGAAAACCTCGCTGAGGCAGCAAGAAGACAGGGCTGGAAAGTTGCCTGTGTCACAAATGACAACATAGTTGACGCAACCCCTGCAGACACCATTATCCACGATACCAACCGTTACCATGAGGAACCACTGTATTACAAGGCCCTTAGGGCAACCGACTGGGACCTCCTCATGGGTTGGGACTGGGGAATGGGAACCTATTACTCGAGTAAAAACGATACATGGGAAAAGAGACTTCTTGAAGCAGAAAAAGAGGGTATCGGACATGCTATCAGCAAGCAGAAGCTTTCATCATTCAGTGGCAGCACTAGGAATGACTGTATCACCTACTTCGAGAAGCTGTCTGTTTCGGATAAAGCTAAGATGGCCGGATTCTCAGTTTATTACACACTTTGGGAGATGCAGGATAAAGACAGACATAATGCATGGATGAACTGGAAAACTGCAAATGATGTGCAGCCTTACCTCACATGGCTTAAATCCTCTACCGGTCTTGCAAAAGCTATTTCTGACCTTGAAACCGGGTACGGAGACCCCGCAAACCACGTCAAGAGAATCACAACTTTCCCGGCGTTAATTGAAAACAAGGATTTCAGCAAACCTATTCTTGGATCTTGGGAAACCGATGGAAACAACTATGAATCCTCTTCTCCGAACAGAGGTTATCTGCTGAGCGGTTCGATTGGTGCTGCGTATCCAAGCTGGCCTGAGATGGTGGCATATACTCTGTACCAGATGGATTCCATGGCCGGAGCAGATGGTGGATTCTTCACCATGATTGAGAATACCTGTACTGACGGATGGGGACATGCAAGTAAGGTTTATGAACAGATGAATGAGGTTCAGTGCCTTGATGAAGGTATCTCCATTGCTGTCAAGTATGTTCTCGAGCATCCTGACACACTGCTTGTCATCAGTTCAGACCATGAGACCGGAGGATATACGCTTAGTGGTACCAAGGATAATCCAGATGCATGGAAGAATGACATCAGTCTGGTCACATCAACTACAGGTGGACATTCGGATCAGGTTGTTCCTCTCTATGCCTTCGGAGCCGGTGCTGATAAGTTCTCTGCCGCGGCAATCAACGCCAAGTATGGAACAGATACCAAAGCTGGAGTTAAAGATAATGGTTTCGTCCATGAGGGATGGATTACAGGAGCTCTCATCGGTCAGATGATTACCGGTGAAGCGACTTTCGGTCAGCAGTCTGCCAGCTACATTGGACAGTAATAGGAAATCGTTTTTATGAAGAGAAATGCAGTAATACTGTTTTCTCTGCTGATTGCTCTTCTGCTTGCAGGGCTTTGTTCCTGCAAGCAGGAGGTCTCTCCAGAGAATCCTCAAGAAACTATAGTTGCCATTCCTGAATGGGAGAAAAGCGACGACGGTCTTCAGAACCTTCCGGATGCAGTTTTGTACGGAACAGGGACGAATGTTTCTACAGCGCTTGTCTACGGACTTGAGCATCCCCCTGTTTTTGATGAAGCAAAACACCTGATTGTCATGGTTTGTGAAGGTCTGACATCAGAACTGATTGAGAGCTCCAAGAACCAGTATGGTGAGCTGATAATGGAAAGCCTGCCGGTCAAAGGAACGACTACTTCCAAGTTTAAATCCGCGGACGGGACGCCTTTGGTTGGATTCCTTATCAACGCTCCTATGCTCAAGACAATGACAGGTGTTGTTGCCTGGGGCGATGTTGCAAGCAACAGTCTCAGAAACATCACAACAACAAAGGACAGTACAGCTTCTAATGAAGAGATTTACTCTAATCAGTTTATTCTGAAATATTCCAATTCCAGATTGGCATTTGTCATGGGTAAGGGTGATTTTGATGAGGTATTCTCTCTTGGTTCCCCTGAGTATCTGAACGAGGTTTACAAATCCAATGGAAAGAAAGTTTCCACTTTGGAAGAAGCTGTAGGACTCTTTGGTCGGGATGATGTCCATTTCGATGGCGGAGATGATCACCATCAGAAGGACGGAGCTGTCAAGATGCTGTACACCATATTCGGCAGTGACAGGACACTACCTTCCTTCAAGGTTGAAACAGCATTCTCCCTCGCATGGATGCAGAGTGTAGAGAACAATAACGGTTTCTGCGATATCTTGTCATACTGCCCGACCTCTTCCCTTGATGCAAAGGGTGTCAAGCAGTTTGATGAAGCAGTTGCCGTTGCAGCAAAGTTTGTTCTCGAGAATCCTGATACAGCTTTGCTGGTCTGCGGCTGTCCTGCAGATGGTTCTGAAAAACAGGTCTGCTTCTATGGACTTGGAAAGGGTGTAACTGCACGGGATACATTCTACGAATGTGTAAGTTCGCTTTATTATGATTAATTGATACTGGCCGGTTTCCGGCCAGTTGTTTTCTTTAGCAAATAATAATGAGAGAGTTTTTCATGAATAGGTTTTCATTAAGAGTATTGGTTGGACTTTTTGTTTTACTGATTGTTTTAGGTGTTGTTGCATGCAATGGAGATACCACACCGCAGACACCTAAAAGCTGTGTTGTAACTTTTGATTCCGAGGGTGGATCTCCTGTAGAATCGGCCACAGTAACATCAGGCCAGAAAGTCAAGCAGCCTACTGCTCCGACCAAGGAAGGGCAGATATTCGGCGGTTGGTGGACGAAGAAAAGCAATGGCACCTATTCAGAGAAATATGTTTTCTCGAACAAAGTAACCAAGGATATAACTCTGTATTCCAGATGGTATACGACTGAGTATTACATGCCGGCAGGATGGGCGAGTACCGTCACGACTCCGATGTGGGTGTCAAAAGATGCAGGTACTGTAAACGTACCCAATGCTGTCCTGCAGGGCGATGGTGTTTCACCAATAACAAACGTTACAGACGAACTGAAGCAGGCTTTGGCAACAGCTCTTAACACTCCAGATTATTTCAAGCCAGTGAAGAACGTCATTGTCATCATAAGTGATGGAATGGGAATCACACATGTCCAGGCTTCCGAGAAATGGAGCGGTGAACTGATTATGACACAGCTTCCGAATATAGGGGCTTCCAATACCCGCACCAGAGAAGGCGATGTTACTGACAGCGCTGCAGGTGGAACAGCACTTTCCACCGGTTATAAGACGACAAAACTCTTTGCTTCAATGGATGCAGAAGGAAACAATCTGAAATCTGTTTCTGAACTTGCCAGAAAGCAGGGCAAGCTTGTCGGAATAGTGACCAATGCAGAGCTGGCGGATGCAACACCTGCCGTATACTCTGTCCATAACAAGAATAGAAGCCAGGGCTGGACTAAGATGTGCCAGCAGCAGGTTGTGTTCGGTGCGGATCTGTTCATGGGTAACGGATATACGGATTATTCTGGCTATTTCAATAGTTCCAGTGCTCTATATCATTTCACGACTGAGAATAACATCAAGCTGTACAGTACAGCTGAAAAAATAGTGAATAATTTCAATGACAATGCAAAGATGTGGGCTATCTTTAATGGAACAGCGAACCAGTTTGCCAGATTCGACACTGCAGATAAAACCAAACCTAATCTACAGCAGATGACAGCCTACGCTCTTTCCTGGCTTGATGCTCATGCTGACGATGACAAGGGTTTTGTTGTCATGATTGAGAATACCTATACCGATCATTTCGGTCATGGTAACACTCCGAAAGATAGTTCTGCCAACACGTTCGGTATTGTTAAGGAAGTCCAGAGTACAGATGAAGCTGTAGCAATTGCACTAAAATACGTTCTCGAGCATCCTGATACTGCACTTATTGTCACTGCCGATCACGAGACAGGAAACACAACTCTTGGAAAAGGTTGGGAGACCAATTTCTCCAAGATCACTGCTGACAGTGGAAACCATTCGGATCTGACTGTTCCTGTTTTCGCAATAGGAAACGGAACTGAGGCTCTTAACACTTTGGTTGAAGGCCAGAAATGGTATGAAGCTTCAACTTATGAGAATTATACCATCGGACAGGTTGTCGGAGCTCTTCTTGGTGAAGAGCATTTCGGCGGTGATATCAAGAATGACACATATGGCAAAACCAGTGCAAAGATTGATATTACAGTTTCAGAGAATGCAGAAAAGTTGGTTTATACCCTTGATCTGAAGGGTGCTCCTATTGTGGAGAACTATGTCTATTACAATAAGAGCGATACAAATAAGGAACGCCCCTGCAACGACAGCATAATCCAGTTCAAGATCAAACCTGTCAGTTCCTCAGATAAGATTTCAATCGAGTTGAAGAGTTCAGAAGACGGATCTTATGTATCCCAGCTTGCCGAGACTGCTTTCTCTTCCGCAGTTTCAACGTTGGCCAAAGATGGAGCCGGCAACGTAGTCACTCCAATTTCTCCTGCATATAAACAGGCATTTGTGTCTTCTTCCGGAGCACTTGATGGCTGGTATCAGATTGCTCTGCCGGCTGTTGCAGACAGCACTCAGATCAGGATAACCATGACTCCCAATTCCGGATCATATCCTGCCAACACCGTCATCGGTATGGATGACCTGACAATCCAGTATGGTTCAACCATCGGTGAGCTGTTGTTCAGTTCCGACAATGCCACCGCAACCGGTGAATGCCTTGTCAAATTGAATTGATTGAGGTCCTCCGATGAAGAAAACTGCTGTTGTACTGCTGGTTCTGCTGATGTTTGTCTTTGCATGTTCATGTTCCGGAAAGAAGGAGGTTGTGAAGGAGGAGCCCAAGCGCGTAGGGTCTTCGACTGAGCTTGTAAGCTCCAAACGCAACGTAATCTACGCCTACACCCTTCAGGATGTGGTGTGGCCGGATCAGTACACCGCCATTGTCATATCGTTCCTGGATACGTTCCCGGACGGCCGTGTGAACGAGAAAACTTTCCCGCACCTGAAAGATACTGTGGACAAGTTCCATGAGGAACATCCGTACACCAAGGTCATCGCAGGATTGGGCGGAGCCAGCAACAGCGACAGACTGGGCGAGGTCATCATGGATGCCGACAAGCGCAAGGTCCTTGCCGAGACAACTGCATCATTGGTCAAGAGCCGCGGCATTGCCGGAGTTGACCTTGACTGGGAGTACTATTCGGACTATGCGGACCGCAATGCCGCCTATCTGGACCTTGCGATCCAGCTCAGGACTCTTCTTGGCAAGGACTACATCATCTCGATGGCCGGCCAGAGCGCCGACAGCTTCTTCCGCGAGGACAGCTGCGTGCGCATGATGAACGAGGTCCTGGACTACACCAGCGTCATGACCTATGACTTCGACTACACCGGCCGCCAGAAGAGCTACATAGGCTACAACGGCAACTTCACACAGCTGAAACGCGTCATGAACGGCTATGCCTCGGTTGTGACGGACAAGTCCAAGCTTCTCATCGGCCTCCCGTTCTACGGCCTGAAATATGCCGTTGAGGAGAACCGCATCTACGAGCGCGGCGAGAATGCCCTCCGTTACATCGACGATCTGGGATATTCGACCCTCACCAGCACCAAGGAGTTGGGCGACAAGGCTGCGAACCCCGACAAGTATGACGACGACAACGGAGTGGCCCTGGCTTACAAACGCAAGGCCATGTACACGTTCGACAACGAGACAACGGTAGCCACAAAGGCCACCTGGGCCTGCGAGAACGGTTTCGGCGGCACCATGGCCTGGGTCGCCAGTTCCGACGATGCCGTGGGAAGCCTCGGCAAGGCCGTGACGAACGTACTGAACAAATACTGATTTTGGAGATGACTATATGATGACATCCTGTCTGTTCGATTTTGACCATACTCTGGCTGCCAACTATCTCGGCAAATTCGACCTTCCATGGAAAGCGATTCCCGGTATCTGCGACTTCATCATGGAGCTGGGTCCGACGCTTGATCCTTCGGATTATGACCATCCTTCGGACAATGTCTGGATCCACAAGACCGCAACGGTTTTCCATTCCGCTGAGATTGTGGGCCCTGTCATCATCGGTCCCCGTACCGGAGTATTCCACTGTGCCATGGTCAGAAACGGCGTCCTCATCGGTGCCGACTGCATGATCGGAAGCAGCGTCGAGATCAAGAACTCCATCATCATGGACAATGCCGAGATCAGCCACTTCAACTATGTGGGCGACAGCATCATAGGCTACGGTTCACATTTGGGTGCCGGTGCCATCACATCCAATGTCAAATCCGACCGCTCCAACATCCGCGTCCATGCCGAGCAGGAGTACGATACCGATGTATGGAAGCTTGGTGCCATGATCGGCGACAACGTCGAGATCGGCTGCAACACCGTACTCAACCCCGGTTCTGTAATAGGCCGCAACTGCATTGTTTACCCTTGTGTCAGCGTCCGCGGCACAGTCCCTTCCGACAGCATCCTCAAGACCGGCAATATCGTAGTAAAACGCCTGGCTTTTTAATTCTCCCTGATAATTGGAAGGTTTTGGTGAGCCTCGTAAGCTTGGTAAGCCTCGTAAGCCTGATGGGTCTTTTTATGTGCAAATGCGGAATCCCTGTATTATACTTGGTTCCAATAGGGATTTCGGGGGACGCATATGAAAAGATTTCTATCCGTTTTGTTATTGATTTTGGCTGTCTGTATTCCTCTTGCAGCTGAAAGCCTGTTCAGTTTCCAGATTGTTTCCGACAGACCGCTGTACAGAGAGCCCGCCGCAGACCCGTATTCATTCAAATCCGACTTAGCACTGCAGATTGCTCTGAATGACACGGACAAGCCTCACGTGATTAAGGGTGTTGTGCTGGAGCACGATCCGTCAGGAGTTCAGGCGGACAGGACGTCATATCAGGACATGTTTTACATGGATGATGCGCTGAACAGTGAAAACAAGCTCTATTTCCACATGAAAGGCGGAACCTCGATAGGTCTTTTCAGAACCACGTTCTCCGGTCATGACTGGATTCCTAAAATCGATTTCGAGATCAGCCTTGGCGGTTATGTCAGCACCCTGATGAACGGATTCGGCAAGAACTATGCCCTTGATTACGACGGAACCTTCCTTGTAGGAGGCACCCTGAGATTTGCAGATCTTGTGACAGTCAGGGCCGGACTCCATCATTTCTCAGGGCACTACGGAGATGAGATTCTTGACCAGTACTACTCGTACAACGGAGTAAACTTCAACAGGACATACCGAAGCGGATCGCTGATTGAGAAATACGGCGAACTCTACGGTGGAACCGACGGTCACGAATACTATCTTGTGGAACCTGTGGAGTATGTCAGGGACAACTCGTGGATTATAGCGCTTCAGGCGGACATGCCGTTCGGCCTGATGGTATATTCGGAACTGGAGATTCCGATGAATCCAAGCTGGATCAGGCCGCTGGCGCATTGTCCGGCAGATTACAGAAATCCTGTCAGAGACGATGCGGGCAGACCTACTCTGATTTCAAGAATAGGTGGTGATGCTGAAGGTGAAGAACAGCTTCCCGGAGACCAGATTGAGGAACAGGAAAACCTGATGAGGACTGCAGACGGCAGCTACCATGCATTCAGAATCCATTTCGGAGCCGAATACAGGCTGAATCTGGGTTTTGCAAAGGCATTTGCCGCATTTGACATCCAGTTCCACCAGGACGGACAGACACTTCACAGCCTGGGAACATACAGCAGAAAGAATCCGTGGGATTTCGAGCTTACCGTCGGAGGAGGTTTGGAGTTCGCTTCATCCCTTATTTCCGGTCGTGCAGTCAGGGTGGAGGCATACTACCACACCGGAAGGGTTTTCGGTGCGGTCCAGTGGTTCTATCAGAAAATGGACTGCGTATCGGTAGGCTTTTCCATCAACTAGACGGTTTGAAAGTTCCTCCTCTGTGTAGTATTCTTAATCTGGGGGTTTGTATGTTCAAACAAGAGGTTCTGGACCGTTTTCTGAGATATGCAGTCGTTGACACGATGAGCGATGAGAGCATCGCAGACAAGAAGCACCCTTCGACCGAAGGACAGTGGGATCTTCTGAGACTTCTTCAGAAGGAGCTTCTGGAACTCGGGCTTAAGGATGTGGAGCTTGATGACAACGGGTATCTTCTTGCCCGTGTTCCGGCAACGGAGAAAGGTCTTCCTTCAATAGCGTTCAGCTCCCATGTGGATACCGCAGACGATGTCCAGGGCAACAATGTGCACCCGGTGGTCAACGACTACAAAGGCGGCGACATTGTCCTGAAGAACGGTCTTGTGATCGAGGTTGCAAAGAACCCCGACCTTGCGCAGTATGCAGGGTCCCGGATTGTGACATCAGATGGC
>CADBOI010000068.1 GCA_902796335.1 uncultured Spirochaetales bacterium | reverse complement strand
GGTCTGCGGGAACATATCGACCGGCTGTGCTCCGACCATCCTGTACGGGCCCATCTTCGTCAGGTAGCGAAGGTCACGGGCAAGGGTCTCCGGATTGCATGAGATGTAGACAACGGTCTTTGGATTCAGCCTGATCAGGGATGCAAGGAATCGCTCATCGCTTCCGCTTCTGGGAGGGTCGAGGAAAACGGTGTCCGCCGTCACACCGGATTTTGCCATCTCCTTCATGTGGGAGCTTGCATCCGCGCAGATGAAATCCACGCTTTCAAGGCCATTGAGTCTTGCATTCTCCTTTGCATCCGCAACTGCATCCGGGTTGAGCTCAATGCCTGTCACATGGCCAGCACCCCATGAAGATGCAATCAGACCGATGGTCCCTGTGCCGCAGTATGCATCGATAACTGACTCATTACCCTTGAAACGGGCCATTCTCATGGCGATTGTGTAGAGCCTTGCTGCCTGGATTGCGTTGACCTGATAGAAGCTTCTGGCAGAGATGCGGAACTTCAGGCCGCACATCTCGTCTTGGATCCAGCCGTCTCCGTAGAGGACCTTGCATGGGCCGTCAGAGAGCACCATGGAAGTCTTCTGGTCGTTGATGTGAAGCAGAACTGTCCTGACGGACGGATGCTTTTTCACTATCTCGCGGACAAAAGCATCCTTTGGTCTGAACGTGTGGCTGCCGCTGACAATGACCACCAGGGTCTGGTCCGTGGCCACGGCACGTCTGATCAGGACATGGCGGATCGCACCTGTCTGAAGGTCCTCGTCATAGGGCGTGATCCCAAACCTTTTCACAAGGTCGCGGATGGTGGCAAGCACGCTGTCGGCTTCCTTGTCCTCTATCATGCAGTCGCGCACGGGAATGAGTTTGTGGGTTCCCTCGCGGTAGATTCCGCTGACAACCTCGCCTTTGGAGTTGTAGCCGAACACTGCCTGGACCTTGTTGCGATAGAAGAAGGGGTCCTCCATACCGATTATCGGAGCTACGGGGCCGAACGGAAGGAGCAGGGAATCGACAAATTCCTGTTTTTTATCAAGCTGCTTCGAGTACTTTATTCCATTGTAGTTGCAGGCACCGCAGGCTCCTGCCTTTGGACACATTCTGGCCATGACAATTGGAGTATAACCCAAACGAAGGTGTTTTGTGTGGTTTTGTGAAGATGAAAAAAGATTCTATTGAGCTTGCCGCCCAAAATGGACTAAACGTATCTGCGAGGAGAGACTCATGAAACGAATCATTTTACTGGCATTATTTGCAATACTTGCAAACTCCATGACCTTTGCGGCAGGAATCTCCGAGGTCGTGCCCACCAAGAGAGCCACGGTAGACCTTTCAACCGGAACAAGCAGTTCCGATGTTGTCAGCGCACAGTTCAACAAGGACGGAAATCTTGAGCTTACATATAAGGAGTCGTCGCTGGTGGAGATTACCCTTACCGGCAGACTTGACGGAACTCTGATTGTCAGAAGCGACAACGCGGACTACATATTGCTTCTGGACGGCGTGTTCATCACCGGAGACACACTTCCCGCAATCCAGCTCAAGAGCACCACAACCGCAACAATCCGCCTTGTGGAGGGATCTGCAAACACTATCTCAGACAGCCCTAACAATACGAAAAAAGGTGCAATCACGTCATCTGGAGACATCGTTTTCGATGGAAGCGATGAAGGCCAGCTTGACATCAACGTCTACAAGAAGCACGGAATCAAGACAGACGGAGGAGTCACGATCAACGGCGGCGACATCCTGATAGTAGGAGACGAGAACGCCGAAGGCAACATGATCAGTGCCGACATGTACTTTGTCATGAACGGCGGTTATCTCAACATCTACGCATACGGCAACGTCCATGCCTCCGAGTCCAAGGGTATCAAGGTCAACGGAGTCGAGGGCACAGGAGCCGGCCTTGGCTATGTGGAGGTCAACGGCGGAACCATCAACATCGAATCTGTGGGCAAGGGCATCACGGCAGGATGGAAGATCTCCGAGGATGCAACTACAGAGGATACATCCGACGACCCGATTCCGAACGTCTACATCAACGGCGGAAACGTCTATGTATATACCTACGGCACACCGTACGAGTACTCCGAGGAGGAGTCTCTCAGTCCGGAAGGCATAGAGGCCAAGAACGAGCTTTTCATCAACGGAGGACTTGTCGCACTTATCACGACGGATGACTGCCTTAACGCCGGAAAGGCCGTTACGATCAACGGTGGTTTTGTCTACGCTTTTGCTTCCGCAAACGACTCGATCGATTCCAACGGCACCCTTGCAATCAACGGAGGAACCGTGATCTGCATGTCCTCCTCACGCGAGCAGGCATTCGACTGCGACAACGACTACAACTTCACATACACGGGCGGAACATATGTCGGAGCCGGCAACGGAAACAACATGCCCAAGAGCGATGCGACGACAGGCTACTCAATCGCCTACGGTGAGGGCACGTTTTATGCCGGCGAGCATATCGCGGTCCTCGATTCCAACGGCGATGTGGTCACAGGTTTTGTTGTCCCGTTCGGAGTGGACAGCCTGACATCCATCGTCTTCGGAACCGATGCCTTTGTGGCAGGCGAGACCTATACGATTGCCCGCGGTGCATTCCTGGAAATCCCGCAAGAGTGCCTTGTCAGCCAGGGAGCCATTTTCAAGTCAAGAGAGAACGTGGTGGAGATGACCCTTACCGAAAACACCGTCTCGCAGGGACGCATAGGAATGAATGTGGGAACCGATTTCCCCGGAGGAATCCCGGGTGGTGGATTCCCCGATGGAAGACCCGAGGACTTCAGGGGCGGTTTCAACATGGCCGAGGGAATCCAGGCTCTGCTGTTCT